>CAKZNX010000240.1 GCA_937132045.1 uncultured bacterium | reverse complement strand
ATCCGCCCCGAGGCGCTCATCATCATGGAGACCGAAATCTGGCCCAACCTGCTGATGATTGCCTACCGACAGGGAGTTAAGACGATTATCGCCAACGGTCGCATCTCAGACAACAGCCTTCCCCGCTACCGACGGTTTGGGTGGTTCTTCCGCAGAGTGCTGCGCTGCGTGGATGCCATCTGCGCGCAGTCGCAGGAGGATGCCAAACGATTCTTCGCCATCGGTGCCCCGCCCGACCGCGTGCATGTCACCGGCAACACCAAATTCGACCAGGCGGTGGTAGGAGCCCAGGAGGTGGATGCCGCGGCGCTTCGGCATGAGATCGGACTGCCGCCAGGAGCCCCGGTGCTGGTCATCGGAAGCAGTCGCGCGCCGGAAGAGGAACAGATTATCGCCACTGCCTACCGGCGTTTGCGCCAGCAGTTCCCCACCCTGTGCATCATCTGGGCGCCCCGCCACGTGGAACGCGCAGAAGCGGTTGCCGAGGCGCTTCGACAACACGGCTTTCAGCCCTGGTTTCGCACAAAGGGCACGCCACCAGAACCACAGCAACAGATTGTTCTGGACACCTTCGGTGAGCTGGGCAAGGTATACGCCGTGGGCGACGTGGCGATAATCGGTGGAAGTTTTGTGTCTTTAGGTGGACAGAATCTGCTTCAGCCGCTGGCACACGGCAAAGCAGTGGTTCACGGACCACACATGCAGAACTTCCGCGATGTGGCGGCGATGGCACGACAGGCAGCCGTAGCATGGACAGCCACCAGCGTTGACGATCTGGTGCAGCAGGTTTCGCGCCTGCTGGCAGAGTCACGCCTGCGCGAGGAGGTCGCCCACCGTGCCCGTGCCCTCGTAGAGGAACAGCAAGGAGCCTCTCAGCGCATCGTGGAGATGGTTCGCAGCCTTCTGGATAGCTAGCTTCGGCGCGGTACGCGTATCCAGCCGGCAAGCACACACATCGCCAGCAGAACGGCTATTGCACCGTTATCGCCGAGGCGGGTGTAAAGAGTGCGCTCGTTGCGCAGCTCCACGCCTTCTGCGAGCAGATATGCCTCTTCAAAGAGCGCCGCCCGCTGCAGGCATTCGCCCTTCGCATCGTAAACCGCGGAGATACCTGTTGTGGCGGAACGCAGCACCCATCGTCGTGTCTCCACCGCACGAAGAGCACAAAATACCAGATGTTGTTCCGCCGCCGGCGAGCGTCCGAACCACGTGTCGTTCGTCACCACGCAAAGCAATCGGGCACCCTGTCGCACCATTCCGCAGGCAATACGAGGTAAGGTGGACTCAAAGCAGATGGGCGCACCGATACCCCAGCGCGTCAACAGGGTGACGCCCTCGCCGGGTGACACGTCCGCACTCACCACTCCGAAATGCTCTACCCACGGCGTCCAGCGACGTAATGGAACATACTCGCCCCATGGCACCAGATGCTGTTTGCGGTAAGCCTGTACCGGCACGCTGGGCGCAAAGGCGCTGAGTGTGTTATAGCTTCGGCTATCTTCTTCTACAAAAGTGCCAATCAGCACGGTGATACCTGCCGAGTTCGCCTGCGAAATAAGGTCGGAGAAAGGATACGCCAGAGCGTCGGGAACGATAGACTCTGAAAACAGCACCATGTCCACTCCGCCCGACCTCGCCGTGTCGAGAGCCATCTGCATGCCCGCCTTTACCTGATCCTGCATCTGTTGTGTCCACTGGCTGGTGGTGTCCACGTTTGGCTGAGCAACCAGTGCACGCAGGCGTTCGTCTTCAGCAGGCAGGTGCATTCGCCACCACCCAAAGAGGAGTAGCAGAGCGGAG
The DNA here is from genome assembly GCA_937132045.1 of uncultured bacterium. Taxonomy (GTDB): domain Bacteria; phylum Armatimonadota; class HRBIN16; order HRBIN16; family HRBIN16; genus HRBIN16. Next base: position 18,428 of record CAKZNX010000240.1, on the reverse strand, counting down.
AGCTCCGCTGCTAGCGCCAGAGGACGCCACGCTCGCCGTGCGATTGCCTCCGCCAGCGAAGCGTTCACCAGAGCAATCCAGGTGCTCAGTCCCCATGCTCCCAGCAACTCTGCGCTCTGCAGCGGTATCAGATGCTTGTGCTGAGTGACCGCAAGCTGCCCCCACAGAAAGCCCCACCACCCTGCACCACGCAGCCATTCGATGGCAACCCACCAGCCCGCTACCCATGCCACAGGCAGCGACGCCGATTTCGCCACGCGCCGAAGCATTACAGCACCACAACCGAACGCCCCGGCAAACAGCGTCTGCGAGATCACCAGTGCACCCCATGCAACAAGACCCAGCCAGAAGCTGCCCGTCCATCGTGCCACAAACGTCTGCATCCACCACAGCAGAACGCCGTAGAAACAGGCGCCCCACACCAGACCGGCAAGGCAACCCTGACGAGGGCGAGACGCGGAACGCAGCGCAAGCATCAGCGGCACGAGCGCTGCCCAAGCCAGCCATCCCCAGTCTGCCGGAGGGAATGCCAGCCACAAAAGCATGGCGCTGATGACACTGCCTGAAAGCCGGAGGATTGGTTCCTTCACGCCGATCTATTCGCGACGGGGGTTGAGATGCCTGCACACGGCACAGGGAGCGGTTTACGTTAAATGCCCCACGCGAAGCTGATGGCAAACAGCAGGGCGATAGCATACATCCAGGGCGACACGTCACCTCCCCTGCCCCGCAACAGCATCACCACCACATGCGAGATGAACCCCACGCCGATACCGAAGGAGATGCTCTGAGTGAACGGAATAAGCAACATCGTGAGGAACGCCGGAATGCCCTCCTCCACTGTCTCGAACTCCATCTCGTGCACCACGCGAATCATCAGATATCCCACGATGATCAGGGCAGGCGCGGTAGCCACAGCAGGCACCACACCGACCAGCGGTGCGAACAGCAGGCTCAGCAGGAAAAGCACAGCGACCACCAGAGATGTCAACCCGGTGCGACCGCCTTCGCTGATGCCTGCTGCGCTCTCGATATAGGTGGTCACCGAGCTGGCTCCGCACAGACCGCCCCATACCGCCGCCAGCGAGTCGGTCAACAGCACCCGGTTGAGTCGGGGAAGGTTGCCTCGCTTATCCAGGAACCCTGCCTGCCCGCCGATGCCGATCACCGTGCCCATGGTGTCGAAGAAGTCGGTGATGAGGAAGGCGAAGATGACGCCGACCAGCGCTGGCTGAAGTGCGCCCACGATGTTCGCCTGCCCGAGGGTGGAGAAATCCGGCACTGCCAGCCACGTCTCTGGCAGGATAACCAGTTGCTCGGTGCCTCCTGTGAACAGGTCTGCCAGCCGTGCGACGACCGCCGTGCCCAGAATGCCCAGCAGGATGGCGCCGCGCACACGAAACGCCAGCAACAGCATCAGAAGCAGGAGACCCGCTGTGGAGACCAGTGTGCCCTTCGTGGTGAATGTGCCGTGGGTGAGAAATACCCCCTCGGGCCCCTTCTGCACCCAGCCAGCATGTTGCAGTCCGAGAAACGCGATGAAGATGCCAATACCCACACCGATAGCGCGCTTGAGGTTCATCGGGATCGCCTGCATCACCTGCTCGCGCACGCGGGTGAGGACCAGCAGGGTGACAATTGCCCCCTCCAGCACGATGACGCCCATCATTGTCTGCCAGTCCATGCCCGGGCGTGTTGCCTGCATCGCCAGAGCTGCGTTCAAGCCCATGCCGCTGGCGAGTGCAAAGGGATAGTTTGCCCACAACCCCATGATCAGCGTGGGCACCGCTGCAGCGATGCAAGTGGCAGCCGCAACCGCCTCGATGGGCATCCCAGCCGTCTTGAGCACCTGCGGGTTCACAAAGATGATATACGCCATCGTCATGAACGTGGCGAGACCGGCGATGACCTCTCGCTGAACCGTCGTGCCGCGCTCAGCAAGACAGAACAACCTGTCGAGCACACTATGGGAACCGGATGAGGGTGAATACGTCGTAGCCATGCAGCACCCGCCGTCCGTTCAGAAACTCCAGCTCAATCAGGAAATCGAAGCCAGCCACCACGCCGCCCAGTCTCTCCACCAGTCGTGCGGCAGCGGCGGCAGTTCCACCTGTTGCCAGCAGGTCGTCCACAATCACCACACGCTGACCCGGCTGAACGGCGTCCACGTGCATCTCCATCGCGTTGGTGCCGTACTCCAGCGCATACTCTTCCACAATCTTCTGGAAGGGCAGCTTGCCCAGCTTGCGAACCGGTACAAACCCCACACCCAGCGCCAGCGCGATGGGTATACCGAACACGAAGCCGCGTGACTCGATGCCCACGATCACATCCGGCTGGCGACTGCGCGCATACTCTGTCATCTGCTCCACCACCTCGCGCAGTGCTTCTGGATTCTGCAACACCGGCGTGATGTCGCGGAACAGCACCCCCGGTTGCGGGAAATCGGGAATATTGCGGATCAGCTTCTCAGCCAGCAGTTCCCCCATCACCAGAATCCTCCCCCAAACGTTTTGCCACCAATTCTGCCAGCGAAGCGGTATACGGCGGCAGGGCGTTGCCCACTTCCGTGATGATGGCGCTCACCAGCTCCGCCGGCGTCACATCGAAAGCGGGGTTGATCACCTGAACCCCTTCGGGCGCGATGCGCGCACCGCCCACGTGAGTCACCTCCTCCGGCGCACGCTCCTCGATAGGGATGCCCGAACCGTCGGCTACCGACAGGTCGATGGTGGAGATGGGTGCCGCCACGTAGAACGGGATCGCGTGATACCGTGCCAGTACCGCCACGCTGTACGTTCCCACCTTGTTCGCCACGTCCCCGTTGGCGGCGATGCGATCAGCCCCCACCACCACCGCATCGATTTCGCCTCGACACATCAGCATCCCTGCCATGTTATCGGTAATGACGGTGACCGGGATGCCCTCCTGCACCAGCTCCCATGCGGTCAGCTGCATCCCCTGCAGGCGAGGACGGGTCTCATCGGCATACACCCGCACACGCTTGCCAGCCTCTACCGCCGCGCGGATGACCCCGAGCGCCGTACCATACCCTGCCGTCGCCAGCGCACCCGCGTTGCAGTGGGTGAGTATCCGCGCCCCGTCAGGGATCAGCATCTGTCCATGTCTCCCGATAGCACGGTTCGCCTGCACGTCTTCTTCCAGTATCGCCTCGCTCTCCGCTCGCAGGCGTCTGCGTGCCTCATCCGGCGTCCGGCAGGTCTCCAGAACTCGCTTCATGCGGTCGATCGCCCAGAACAGGTTGACGGCGGTCGGACGTGTCCGGGCAAGCGCCTCTGCCGCGCTTGCCCATTCTGCGCGGAACGAGCGCATGGACTCATCCCGAACCTGCAGAGCCGCCAGCGCCAGACCACACGCCGCGGCAGCACCGATGGCAGGCGCGCCCCGCACCACCATCTGGCGAATCGCCTCGGCAACCTCCTGCCAGCTGGTGTAACGCACTTCCACGTACCGGTGCGGCAACTGCGTCTGGTCGATCAGCACCAGCGCGTCGCCGTCCCAGCGCACAGGGCGTACCTCCATCCCTACACCTCGATGCGGGCGTGGTCCAGCACATGCGGGCAGGGACACTCCCGTGCGTCGGGAACGCGCCGAATCATCTCGAGCACCACGTTCTTGATGCGCTCCGAGTTGCGGTGGAACACCTCCAGCACCTCTTTGGTGGTGACCGGAGGCACCTGCCCCCCCATCACCAGCCCGCTGTCGTAGTCGGTGATGAGTGAGATGCCCACCACGCACATCGCCAGTTCACGGGCAAGGTAGGCTTCCGGATACTGAGTCATGCTGATTGCCTCCCAGCCCATCGATGTGTACCACAGGCTCTCCGCCTTGGTGGAGAAGCGCGGTCCCTGAATGACGACCACTGTGCCCCGCTCGTGACAGGTAATGCCCTGCTCACGGATGACGTCGATGGCTATCTGCCGCAGGGTAGGACAGTACGCGTCGGCGGGCGACACGTGCGTCACCACGGGACCGTCGTAAAAGGTATCTGCGCGCCCGTGTGTGCGATCCACGTACTGGTCTACCACCACGAAGTCTCCGGGGTGGATGTGCGCCTGCAGGCTTCCCGCCGCGAAGGGGCTAATGATGCGGGTGACGCCCAGCTCCTTCATCGCCCAGAGGTTGGCGCGGAAGTTAATCCTATGGGGTGGTATGCTGTGGTGCCGCCCGTGTCGGGGCAGGAACGCCACGCGTTTGCCGTGCACCTCGGCGATGGCGATGTGATCGCTGGGAGCACCGTATGGGGTATCCACTTTAATCTCGTGCACGTTGTCCAGGAAGCGGTAAAATCCGGAACCGCCAAACACACCGATATCGGCTACCAGTTTGCTCATGGTCCGTCCCTTTCGGTCATTTGTGAAGTGCCGCTGCCCATTATAATCGACAGGGATGTCGATTTGCAACGGGCAGCGTGCAAAATCACCCGTTGACTCTCGCAACAAATGGTGCTACGATAATGTCTAAAGTAACAGGATATTGTGATAACTGACGGAACCCGTGTACGGTTCCCTTCGGTCCGTGAGGTGCTTCTATGGAGCGAGTTGTACGCGCCCTGCGCACATCTATCGTTGGGCTGATGTTGTGGCTCCTATCGGTTAGCGGTCTGGAGGCACAGCAGACGTCCCACGCCATGATTGCCTCCCCACAGGCAGGGCAGGTCTTCGCGTGGGGGCGGAATGCCCCTGAAGTGCGCATAGAGTCACACACGCAGCTGGCTCCCACTCATGAACGTGCGTTCGTGACAGTGAACATACTGTCGCCCAACGGCCAGGTCATCGACCGGGTGCCTCTTTTTGACGACGGAACGCACGGCGACAACACCCCCGAAGACGGCAGATATGTGAACTCCTACCGCCCACCCCGGGCGGGGGAGTACGTGCTGAAAGCCCGCATGCAGTTCACCGACACTACCACAGGCACCAGCCTTGAGCGGTGGAGCGAACCCATATCCATCAGCGTGAAACAGGTGCCTTACTGCCGCATCGTTTCGCCATCTCCGGGAGAGAAGGTCGCAAATCGTGCTGCGGTTACCGCAGCCTTGCTTATCGGTTCCGATGGCTCGCCGTATCGACCGGCAAATAGCGAGCGGCTGCGTATTCGAGCGTGGGCAGAGCCGGGCGCCGACGCCGACATCCCGGAGCGCGTTGGTGAGCGCTTCAAGTGCACCTTCTCGCTACCTCGTGCCGGTCAATACCGGCTACACATCGCCGTGCAGTCCCTGCAGAACGGGCAATGGGTCGAGTCGGAAGCGGACGCCGTCACAGTCAATGCCACAGCCCGTAACTATCTGCCGCTCGTCGTCTTTGGCATATTGGCTTTCATTTACCCGTGGCTCCCCCGTCGTCTGGTGACGCTTTACCGGCACCACCTGCGGGTCAGTCGCTCCGGCGAGGACCTGGCGGCTGTCATCATCGACCCTGAGCTGCTGAAGACCGTCACCCGCACGGTAGGCGGTCCGGACTGTGACGTGAAATTGCGCGACGTGTCGGAGGAGCTGTTTACCATTATCGCCAGTCCGGGCGAAGAGAGTGTGACCGTGCGGGTGGAAGGGGACACGTCTGCAGTGCAATCACTTCGTCTACAGGACAAGATCACTGCTGCAAGTAAAGACTTCCGCCTCACCTACTGCGACCGTGAGCCTCTGAATAGAATCCCTCGCCCAAGACTCGAACCCAGCACCTGGGTTCGCTGGCTGGTGCTCGTACTGGCTATCCTCAGCATTGTGTGGTTTGCCGTCAGTCAGATTGCCTACACAATGCTGTCACAGTCTACCTGATAACGGAGGTATTCTCTCATGCCAACCGTCATGGAATCGAACATTCTGGACGAAGTGCTAAGTGCCGTGCATTACGCACAGGGTGGGCAGTTCCGCCCGACTCTGGTCATTGGTCTGGGTGGAAGCGGGGTGGAAACCGCTCGTCGCGTCAAACGTTTACTGCGCGAGCGTTACACCGTTAAAAACCTCATCAGCTTCCTGTTCCTCGATACCGACGAGGGGCAGTATTTGAAGCGCCCGGAACTGGCAGAAGTGGAGCAATCGGAACGCGCATCCATTGTGGTTCGGCGCCCTGAGGACCTGCTCGCTGAATGGAAGCGCAAGCCACGTCTGCATCCTCAGTACCAGAACTTCCTGGCGGATGAGATGAATGTGTCCCTGCTGCGCGACGCCAGCGGCGCGGCAGGCATCCGTCCGGCTGGACGCTTTGCGTTTCATGCTTCGTTCGATGTCTTGTATCCACAGTTCCTGGAGCCAGTAGTGAATCGCATCATGCAGGTGCGAGAACGTGCACTGGCATTGATGCAAGGCGCTACACAGCAGATTGACATCACCCAGTCTCAGCCCCGGGTTTATATCTTGAGCTCGCTCTGCGGTGGAACCGGCTCGGGCATCTTTCTGGATACCGCGGTGGTGATGCGACACATCTTCAACCAGACCGGTCTGGACGGCGAACTCGTCGGCATCTTCTACCTGCCTTCGGTCTTCCGAAACGAAACAGGCATCACTGCCTCCATGATGGAGGTGATCGAAGCGAACGCTTACGCCAGCCTGATGGAGCTCGAATACTTCTGCGACCCGGAGACATTCGAGGACGACAACAACGAACTGTTGCGGTTCGAGTATCCGATGCTCAACACCGTGCGCCTGCAAGAGCCGCTCTTCGACGAGGTGTTTCTCGTGGAGGGTATCAGCAGCCGTGGCGAGAGCCTGTCGCAGAAGCACTGGGTCTTCGAGATGGTAGCGCGAAGCGTCATGCTGGACATCGGCTCGCCGCTGGGGGCGCACGCCCGCAGCATCAAGCGCAACTCGATGGCAGTCATCGAGCTGTTGCCGTGCGCCGAGACGGGGAAGCACCGGTTGATGAACTCTCTGGGAGTAACAAACCTCACCGTACCTATCGAGGAGCTCGTTCGTTACTGCGCCCTGCGTGCTGCCGAGAGTATCTGGGGAGACGACACAGCCACAGAAGAAGCAGCGGATATCGAGTCCGTCTTGGAGAGCGTTCTTCAGCACCTGAAGTTGAAAGCGGACAACGTGGACTGGCTTCTGAATGAGCAATTTCTCAAAAGCGAGGATGGCAGTCCTGTCGATATGAAGTACCAGGTCCCCTCTGCACAAAAAATGACCTTGAAGGCACAGAATGCAGGGCACTCTGGCGCCGATAAGATAGCGCGGTTCGTCGCCGAGGAGCTGAGCCAACACTTGCAGCAGTTCCAAAACCTCTGGCTACCAGCAGAGCAGAAGAAAATGGCGCAGCGATGCGAGGAGCTCCGAAGGGAGTTCTGCAAACAAATCGGGAATGCGGGCAGGGAAGTCCTGCAGAAGCATTCCTACGATGCGACTCAACAGTTCTTCGAGGAGGTCAAGCAACGCCTGACGCAACTGCATAAGCAACTCATTGCGACTGTCGACGCCCTGCTTGAGGAGCAGTCGATCGCAAAAAAGGAACTGGATGGTGCAATGGAGGCGCTCAGAAGCGTCAAACCGTCAATCCCCATCTTTGGGAAGGTGGACATATCGCCGCACGTCGAGAACGCGCGCAAGCAGCTGTCCAGATACATCGACGCGAGCCTGCGCCTTCGCGCAGCCGAGTATGCCCAGAAATCACTGAAGCACGACGCCGAGCAATCCGAAGACAAAGCCATTCTGGATGAGATCGACAGGTGGAAGGAGACCGTCGGTAACTGGAAGACGCACGAGGAACGTACCGTCAACCGTTTGCGTGATCTGAGGAACGGCACACGTAAGCACGTGTACGGTTACGACCTGGAATGGCTCGTGCTGCTGGAAAAAGACTTCGAGAGCTTCTACCAGAAGCTGGATATCCCCAAGGACCAGGTCAGGAAAAAGCTAAATGAGCTGAAGCAAGCGTACAAGCAAATTCCAGCCTTCGGCGGTCTCCGTTCCCATGACATAAGCGCGGAAGAAGAGGCAGAACTGCGCATGAGTGCCGCCGCCGAGGTGTTGCTAAAAGTCATGCCTGAGAAGGCGAACGTCCTGAGGCTGGTTGAAGATACCCTGCACGACAGATTAAACAGTACGCCACAGCACTCCGAGTTTCTCCAACGGAAACTGCAACTGCTCTTCGACACTTGCCAGCCCTTCTGGAGCACAAGCCATCCTCCGGGTGAGCGGCGGTATGAAACCTTCATGGTGTGCAGTGTGCCCGCTTTCGACACGCAAGAGTCGGAGCAGCTTCGGCAAATCGTGAGGGAGCTGGCGGAGGAGCGAGGTGCCCGCCCAGAGTTTCGTGAGGACGGCTACCCATACGCCCTGACGGTGATGACACGCACCTACGGCGCTCGGGCGTATTATCTGCGCAGTACCGGGCGAATGCGCACTTTCTACGACCGACGGGCAGAGAACGAGAAGGTTCGCGCGCGCTTGCATCTCGACAGGCGGTTCTACGATCGTCTTCCCAAGCTCGAACCGCTCGGCTACGACCAAAAGGAGGTGGAGGAGCTCGTCGCGTGGGCGCTGGTCTTCGGTTACATCGCTCAGCAGGATGGCAAATTCTACTGGTCGGTAAGGGAGGTTGGGTCAAACATGCTACCCAAGTACGATACAGAGTGGGAACCGCTCCTGCAAGACCTTCTGCCCACGACGTGGACGAGACGTCTTCTCAAAAAAGCCAGCAGCGATGTCCTGCTCGGTGACAGCCGACAGGCTCTGTTCGCAGAGCTTACTCGCGACAACAGCAGGCTGAATACGCTGCGCAATGTGCAAGCGCAGGTTGAACAGGAGGTTGACCTGCAAACCCTTATCGAGCGCGTCGACGAGTGCATCGACCAACTGCATCAGCGTATAGAGTCGGCGACAACTCCTGCAGAGGCAAAGCCACTGGAAGAGGATATGCACGCGCTGGAACGCTACCATGAACGTCTCAGTCAGCGGCTCAAATGGTAGACGTTCCCTGAGGCATCAGCGATGACACTCTATTCAACGCTGGTCATTGGCGCAGGGGGGTTCAGTGCGCGGGTGGTGCAGGATACCGTACGCCTGATGCACGCTTTCCGCTCGCCCGCGCGTCATGTCACGGCACTGGGGGTCTACAGCGACGGCAACCTGCAGGCGGTACACCTGCCTGAACACGGCGCGCTGACAGATCCCCCCAGTGTCGCTGCGGACTGGCTCTTTCGCGTGCGCTCCCAGAAGAACATCGACATGGCTCAAGCGGAAGGAGTCTCGATCGGACCGACAGGTGGTTACATCGTGCCGCGCGTGCTGGTGCTTGTGGACATCGACGCCATCGGCGCGCTGAGCCAGATGGTGCAGATGATCGACACGGCAGCCACCTTCCTGAGTGAGCCCGTTCCGGTGCGGCTTTACGTGCTGGTGGTCTGCCCGAAAGTGATTGCCGGCGCAACACAGCAGGTGGAGAGTGCGGTATGCGCCCTGAACGGCAACAAACGGGTCTCCTTCGTGGCATCGGGGTTGATCGGGCTGACGCGCTCCGATGGTTCCACTATCACCGCAAAAGACCTCTCCGTCAGTCTGCCATATCTGCTGTTCGCTGCGCTGGAGCCTGCAGACTATCCGGCAGAGCACTGGCTTTTCCTGCCGCCATCTCCCCAGCGTCAGCCAACGCGCATCTTCGGATACCGGCTGATCACCATCCCGCTGCCTGAGATCGAGGAGGCGCTGTCGAGCGGCTTCGCAGCCGATGTGCTTCAAGAGCTGACGCAGGAGGTGGAGGAACTACCGGAAGTTCCGCGAGACCTGATGCCAGACGAGCAACGGTGGTGGCAGCGTCTGCTGGGGGCGGTGCCGGAGGTTGCACGAGCCGGTGCGGGAATGATAGCCGTCGCCAGCGACGCCCCTCCGCCCGTGGGTAAAGACCCGCGCAACTGGCTGGCAGAGGTCGACGATTGGGACGCTCGCTGGCACAGGGAACAGCTACCGCGCTGGCGCGACTCTCTGCAGCAGCTCATCGACGAATTGCTGCAGGGGTTCCAGAACACCCTGAAATCGGTCGCTCAGGATAACCTGCTGGCGGCTCGTGCAGCACTGCCTATCCTGAAGTACATTCTGGAGAAAGCAAGCACCGCGGTTCAGCAATGGTCCATTCTGAAAGCCGACCTGAAAGACCTCGACACGGAAGGGTTGCGCCTCGCGCGAGAGGGGTTCGAACGCGCGCTGAACAATTTCCTGTCTATTAAAGACATCGCTATTCCTGCGCTGATCGGAACCACCGCGGGCTGGATAGTGATGGGCACAACGGTAACCTTCGCAGCACCGTACCTCGGAGGATGGGTTTTGCCCGCTGTTGTGGCTTCGGCAGGTCTGCCCCCCTCAGCGGCAGCAGGCTGGTTCGGCGCGAATTACCGGCGTCGCAAGCGAGAGATGCTCGACGCATGGAACCTTTATCTTCAGCGTTTACAGTCATACCACTCGGCTTTGCTGCAGCTGACGGCACAGCGCGCGCTCCAGCAGGCGGCGATCACTCTGCAAACCATCGTAGAGTCAGAGCAGAGTAGGGTGGTAAGCCTTATCGAGACGATCGACGCCAGGCGCCTTGCACTGCAGGCAGTGGCAATGGGCTTTCGGATGTTGACGCCACCCCCTATCCGCTGGGCTGTCACCTGCTGGGAGCACCTCGAACCCCTCGCTCAGCAGCTCTGGCGACAGCGCGACCTCCCGAAAGTGCTGAGCCGGTTATTCGAGAGGCTGGGAGTGTCAGGAGTCGCAGACCTTAACAGCCGGGTCGATGACGTGGAGACAGCGCTGCGGGAAATGCTGGTCAATCGGTGGATGCAAGCAGAGCATCGCTCGTTGCTGTACTACCTGCGCCTGCGCTTCGGCAGTGACGAAGCAGTACAGAGGTGGGTGCGCGAACAGCTCGAGGAGGCTCGTCATGAAGCGGTCGTGCTCAGCTGGCACAGTGAGCGCCCAGCACTTCATGTCTATAAACTGCTACTCGAAGGTGTACCCATCCGCGACGGCTACCGTCCCGTTGCTCCGTGCACGGAGGAGGTGCATGTTCTGCCCAACCTCTTCGGCAGGATCAGCATCGGCTACGCTGAGGTCGACTGACCCATCTTGCAAAGGCTGTGTCGGCAGTGTATAATAACGTGAGGCTTAACAGCACCCTTCCTGCTCCATCAGAACAGGTGGTGGAGCCAGATTTCAGTCCAGAGGGAGGAGAAACGAAAGTGCCGTTTTACGAAGCCATGTACCTGGTCCACCCCAGTGTGGACGACGACAGGCTATCAGAGATTATCCAGCGTTACAATCAGGTGGTGGAAAGCGGGGGCGGTGTGATCGAGCGTTCCGGCAAGTGGGACCGGCGCCGTCTGGCTTACCCCATCAACAAAGTTCAGGAAGCCACTTACGTGCTGATGTATTTCCGCGCTGCACCTCAGGTTCCTGCGGAGCTGGACAGGCTTTTCCGCATCAGCGATGAGGTGATACGTCATCTGATCATCCGACACGATAAGCCACATCTGGTGCTCGCTACCCCGCCAGCGGAAGCTCAGGCTGAGGAGGCAGCGCCACCGGTAGCAGAAGAAGTACCGACGGAAGTTGCCGAAGAGCAACCTCAATCCGTCGAATCCGAAGCGGAACCCGTCGAGGCTACCGAAGAAACGGAGCCTGCTCCATCCGAGGAACAACCGGCAGACACCGCGGAGGAGCAAGCATAGAAACCAACAGGGGATCAAGAAGGGGTATTCGCCATGTATAACCGCGTTATCCTCATTGGACGGCTTGTCGCCGACCCAGAGTACCGCTCGACCCCCGATGGCATCACTCTGGCAAGGATGCGCCTCGCTGTCAACCGCGCGCGAAGCCGAGAAACCGGGGAACAGCAGACCGATTTCATCGATCTGGTCGCGTGGCGCCAGCAGGCGGAGTTTGCCATCAACTACCTGAAGAAGGGGCGATTGATTATGGTGGAGGGTCGCCTGCAGGTACGAGACTGGCTCTCTCCACAGGGCGAACGACGCCGTGCCTATGAGGTGGTGGTCGACCGACTCGAGGGGCTGGATCGTCCGAAAGAACTGCTCAGCATGGCAGAGGAGGAAGCACCGCCCGTTGTGAGCGCCGCTGCACCAGCGCGAAGTGCGACGGCACCTCCTCAGCCCGTGTCCGAAGATGTGACCGACCCCTTCCTAGGCGAGGATGATGTTCAGGAAGAGGATGAGTACGACCAGTACGACCCCTTTGCGGATACCGAAGAGGAGTAACGGAGGAAGTAATGACGAACAGACCGCGCTATCGACGACGCCGCAAAGTGTGCGGCTTTTGCGTGGATAAGGTCGCATACATCGATTACAAGAACGTGCCGCGCGTCCGCCGCTATGTGACCGAACGCGGCAAAATCGTTCCGCGACGCAGCAGCGGTAACTGCGCCAAGCACCAGCGCCAGCTGGCAAAGGCTATCAAGCGAGCCCGTCATCTGGCTCTTCTGCCCGTCGTCGCAGAGTGAGACCGCCCTCGAGTGGAGTTACCGAAGAACAGAAGGCAGGGGGTCGGGCACGGTACCCGACCTCCTGTCCTGTCTGACACACTTTCGCGTAGGAGGAGTGGATATCATGTCCGACAGGATCGCCGTGGATACCAGCGTGCTGGACGACGCCGCTCGGCGTTCCGCGCTGGATGCGCAGAATATGATCCCCCTGACACACGAGTTCCCCGAGCAGTGCCGAAAGGCATTGGATATCGCCAGGCAGTTTAACCCACCAACCCCGCGCCTGCCCATCCAGAACGTGGTGGTGACCGGGCTGGGAGGCTCTGCCGTGGGTGGTGACCTGCTTCGCGTGCTGGTGGAAGACAACGGCGAGATGCCCCTCGTGGTCAACCGCGACTACCAGATGCCCGCCTTCGTGAACGATCACACCTTCGTCATCGCCGCCAGCTACTCCGGCAATACAGAGGAGACACTGAGCGCCTTCGAGGACGCACAGGATCGGGGCGCATTGCTCGCCTGCGTAACCAGCGGTGGGGAACTGGCACAGCGCGCGGCGCACTATGGCACGCCCGTTGCCTTCATCCCGAAAGGACAGCCCCCCCGCAGCGCCATGGGCTACATGTTCATCCCCATGCTGATTGCAGCGCACAAGGCAGGCGTCATCCGACGTGACCCGACCGCTGACCTGCAAAACGCCATCAGCCTGCTGGGAAAGGCACGCGAACATTGGAACGCCGATGTGCCGTTCAGCCAGAACCCAGCGAAACAGCTGGCGGCGCAGCTATACGGCAAACTGCCCATCATCTACGGCTCGCAGGCGTACTCCGCTGTGGTCGCCTTCCGCTGGAAGACACAGCTGAACGAAAACACCAAAATCCACGCCTATTCCAACGGCTACCCGGAGATGAACCACAACGAAATCCTGGGCTGGGTGCTTGCCAAACAGCAGGTGCCCAATCTGGCGGTGGTGCTGTTGCGTGACCGCATGGAACGCCCGAAGATTGTGGCGCGCGTCGAGACCACCAAACGGCTATTTGCCCGTGCCGCCGACGTGCACGAGCTCTACGCCGAGGGGCAGAGCCTGCTGGCGCGGATGCTGCATGCCATCTACTTCGGCGACTGGGTGAGCTGTTACCTCGCTCTGCTCTACGGCGTGAACCCCACCGACATCGGCTACATCAACCTGCTGAAGGCGGTGCTGGAGAAGATCAACGAAGACGACCCCACGTATACCGAGGTCCTGCAGAAAGAGCTGCAGGCGATCGAGTAGTACCTCATGGGGCAACCTCTGCGGGTTGCCCCGTCATCGCTTGCTTCCCCTTCGGAAAACCGCTCTCCTCGATAGCGGGGCAGGTTGAAGCGGTCACATCCTCCGCAGGGCATCAGGCACCCGGCGATGCCGCTCCTCGTATCGCCGACCGATTCGTACGGCGGCGCCCTCGCGAGAGCGCTTCAAAGGCAGTTGCCCGAAGCCTGCAGGTCGAACCGCCCATGCGTGGCGAGGCTCCAGCCAGGCAGTCTTGGTAGATGGAGCGTCACCGCGCGTGGTTGCACACGAAGCCTGTCTTTCTCCTGCGCTTAACCCTCATTGACCACCAGCAACAGCGACGGATAGTCAACTCGCCGACCGCGCCTGCCGGAAGGGAAGCAGGCAACAGCCTCCGCCACACCGCTCTGCCCTCTTCTCGCAACGGATCGAGAGCTTGTTTGTTCCAATGAACCGCAGCAGCCTCGATTGGACGACCTGCTCGGTTGGATAAAGCCAGAGCGAGGTGTTCCGCTGAATAACCGCCGGTAAAGAAGTGCCTGCCGCCGAACCCGTCGTCGAACCCGTCATACGGCTCTCCACGATCGGGTGACCAGCACGAATGGAAAACCTGTACCGGCATGAGATTCACCCGCCACGCTCAGATTTTCCGATACTCCAGCCTGCCGTGCGCCATCACCTTCACGATGATGAAACCGCGTCCGGGCGGGCGCTCGCCTTCGAAGCGGAGTGTTGTGCGCTCATCGGGCTGAAGACTGAAGCCCTGCGTGTGCCTGCCGCCGGCGGTGAGGCGATAGATGCCCACGGCGTCGCCCCATGTCTCCAGCGGGGTAATCACCTGCACGGCGCCATGTATCAGGTCATCGGTTTGGTTGCGCAGATGCACCAGCAGGGCGTTCCGCTCCACGCTTACCTCCCACTGCGGGAAGTACTCGCCCCCAACCGGCAGGATGTCCTCAACCGTTTGACCGTCCCACTCCAGCAGGGCGCGTACCACACCTGTTCGCCGCGGGGTGTCGAAGCACAGCAGCACCCTCCATACCTGCGACTCGCCGGGCGGCAGGTCAAACGCGATTTCAGCGGGGACGGTATGCCAGCCCTCCGGAACCTGCAGATGCACTACGCCCGCCGCATTACGATCACGCAGATTGTTCAGCACCCCCACCTCCAGTGTGTTGATGGTCACTCCGCCCTGCCCGATGTGGATTCCGGTCTTCACCTCTCCACGCAGGCTCACCGCCACAGGCAGGTAACCGATGGGGTCCGCGCCCAGGTTGTGCTGCCAGTAGCGCACGTACACCGGCTGAACCGGCTCGGACACCGCCCCCAGCACGCGCCGCCCTCCTTTCGGGGCAAACGGCTGTGGTTTGAGCAGGAAGGTCTCGATGCTGAAGCTGTCCAGCCGAAACTGAACAGAGCCTTCGGTTACCGAAAGGTCTTGCAGAGGCTCTTCCAGCAGGTTCGCCAGCTGCGCGGAAAGAATGCCCGTGTGCCAGCGCAGGCGCACCGAGTCGCCGAAACCTGTCGGGTCGTAAAGCCGCACCACGATGCCCCTGCTCTCAGCATCGACCGAGTGCGACTCGAAGCGCCCAGTGGGGTTATCCGCCGGTTTGATAGCCGTCAGGATGGTGTTTGCGCAATCTGCCTGCAGGAAGGAGTGGTCCAGCGGCAGCGCACCGCCGTGCAACATGCCCTGCACCGTCTCCAGCGGACTGTTCACCTCCCACCCCACTCGCGCCACCTGTGCCTTGCGCCAGTCTCCCGCGTGCGGCACCAGACTGTATCGGAACAGATGGGTCTTGTGTTCGGGGATAAACACGAACGGCAGTCGGTCGGGCTGTCCCCACGGGGTACCTCCCCATGCAGCGGTGTGCATGAGGAAGAGCACCATTGTGTTGTCGTTCTCCACAGAGTTCAGCACATTGCCGGTGTTGACCAGCGTGACGCCGTAGTCGTCAGCAGGTAACGGACGCAGGGTGAGGTTCGCCCTGGCAGGCAGGGCAATGGCACCGGTCTGTTCCAGCTGCGCGGCAACCTGTGTCGCCACCTCGCGCAGAGAGGTCTCATCCCTGGCGGAAAGCACCAGCACCGGCAGAGGCTGCCACCCGTCGGGCATGTCGGGGTCTTCCACGAGCGCAACGCCCGCTTCTTCCTCCAGAACGGCACGCAGTCTTTGCGCCTGCGCCTCCGGCAGGCGGGCAAGCAGGTCGGTCAGCATCGCGTTATCGCCGTTCAGGCTGAACAGTACCCGGAACGACATGCCCAGCGACAGGTCTTCGTTGGGATTGCTGGGTAGAGGGAGAATGGTGTCCTCTACCGGCAGAGCCAGCCGCCGCGGAGCGTCGAAGTCGTCATATACGGGCGTGCAGGGCACTCCCTTGCGAATGAGCGCACGTTGAAGCACATACGCTGCACCGAGGCTGGCAGGATGGTGCGAGGTGACAAGATGGCACATGCCGAACGGACGACGCTGACCATCCTCAAAGCATATCCATGCAGCACCGGAAAGGTCCACCCACTGGCAGGCGTGCCGTGCGCCACACTCCGAATAGTTGCGCCACTGGTGGAATCGAAAGTCCAGTTTGCCCTTGCTCTTGCGCTTGGTAATCGCGCCGAACCGCTCCTCGAACACCGGCTCCGCGTTCTGCACGTCCACCGGAAAGGTCACCACGAACAGTTCGTTCTCGCCGCGATAGCGCCGGAGCTGCGTAGCGAAGTCGATGCGCCGTACGCCTCTAATCAGCATCACCATCTGCTCACGCTCGCAGGAGCGCATCTCTCCGCGGATGACCAGACGGCTCTGCACCGGTCCGTGGAATGCCTGCACGTTCGCCGCGTAGTCGCGCGAGAACCACTTTGGTCCCAGCGTGTAGCACTCCCATGCAGGCTCCGCGCGGTCGGCCTTCTCCAGCATGGCGACCAGCTCGTTGCCGGGTCCTGCCTGTACGTTCAGCACCTCGCGCTGAGCCTCTTTGTCGAGGATACTGCTTAAACCACCGCCCAACTGTGGGTCTGCAGTGACCCGAAAGTATTCGTTCTCAATGGTATATCCATTCACCAGCCGAGGCGCAGGCGGAAGGGTATCTGTCTCCACCACGCGGTAAGTGCGATACCCCATCGGCGGAATGTCCTTTGCCAGCAGGACGACCTCCGCATGATGCAGGGGCAGACGCGGTGGAAGCGGTGCCTCGAGCTGGCATAGCACCTCGTTGCCCTCCGAGTCCTCGATGCGGAAGCCGCTGACCGGCTTGGGGAAGCGGAGGGTGACCCGCACAGCGTCTGTACGACTCCAGTTAAGCGCGTTGTGCACCTGCAGGGCGATGACGGTGGGAGGCGGAGCTGTGTGGGCGGTGTCGGTCTGGTCGCAGATGTAGCGCAGACTGCGCATTCGCACATCGTGTGCCAAATCCAGCGCCTCGCGGAAGCCCGCCATCATGTCCAGATAGGCGCGGTCACAGGATGGACCGGCAATGCCGTCGTGGTGCTGATTGAACAGCACCTGCCTCCACGCTTTGTCTATCGCCTTGTCCGGATACTCTGCGCCCAGCAGGTGGGCAACGGTGGCGAAGAACTCCGCTCGGTGCAGGCTATGCTCTGCGAGGCGGTTGGCGATTTTGAGCTCGATGCGCGACAAGCCGGTGCCCTGATGATGCCACTCATAATCGCGCGAGGTGACCGGAATGGATACCGTGCCCTCCTCGTGCTGACGGAAGGCGTGTTCGAACCACTTCTCGTGCCCGATACCGCTGATGATAACGGCGTGCTCTCTGTCCGCGAGTTCCTGACCCCTCCCTGCCATCCATGCAGTCGGTGGCTTGAAATCCACACAGTCCAGCCGGCAGTCGGCGGTAAAGCTCAGCGAGCGTATCTCCTCGAAGAACTCCTCCACGGCTTTCAGGAAGGTTTCAGGGTCGCTGCTGGGGAACCAGTAGCCCATGCGCTTGAACAGCAGGGGTTCACCGTCCAGCGCGAGATGCCAGAACACCGCCAGCGCCCCCCGGATGTCCTTGCTCCAGATACACCCACGGAAGCGCGACCGGCGCAGAATCTGCCCCAGCTGCGCGGTGTGCCCGAAGACATCCCAGGGCATATACACCCACGGCTGATCGCCCAGCACCCCCTCGTGGTACCACCGACCGTACAGGATGTTGCGCACGATACCCTCGCCGCCGATAACCGTTTCGGTGGGCTGGCTGTGAGAGCCTCCGGTGCCGATGCGTCCCTCGGCAATCCACCGACGTACCTCCGCCAGCGCCTCGGGATGGGTGTCCAGATAGGGTTTCAGATAGGTCAGCTCGTGCAGAAAGACGCCGTAGTGCGGGTCAATCCGCAGTATCTGCAGGTTCTGGTGCATATCGCCCAGCAGGCTCACCGCGTAGTCGCGCTGGTCCTCCAGCCATACCACATCCGAATGGAAACCGGGCACCACGTACGTACACGTGCGCTCGCTCATCGCCGTCCCCTCTCATCTGGATTGCTGGTGATATGAGTTGGGCAAAGGGGGCAGGCAGTCCTGCCCCCGCGAAGGAACGTGGCGAAATCGGCGGTAGCGCCTACCGAATCGGCTCGAGGCTCACCTGACGCAGGTTCATCACCGCCCCGCGAGGCATCGAGATGGCTCGCACCGAGAGCGTGTGTCGTCCCCGGGGCAAATACAGCTCACCCAGAGCCACATCGCGGAAGTTTTGCCATGAACCCGTCGGCTCCACTGTGCCTTCGAGACGCCGCCTGCC
>CAKZNX010000239.1 GCA_937132045.1 uncultured bacterium | reverse complement strand
ATTTGCGCCAGATTGCTAACGACATCAAACAATTGGAACCACGTACGGTGAAGGCGCAGAACTTGCGCAGGGACAGGCTCGATGAGGTGCAAAAAGCCATCATGAGACTGCAAGAGGGTCTGCAGGATTGGCAAAAACGACTCTCTGCATTCCAGATTGACGGCAACCTCGCGGACCTGCGGGAGCTGGAGGGAGAACTGCTTTCGGCAAGGTTTCTGTATGAGGGGGCTTCAGAGGAAACGGCTTTCAACAATCTGCTGCAGAGTTGCCAGGAGGCGGTTCGGCGCGCCGAAGAGGTAGATGCCGTGTCGAGCATACTCACATCTCTGCAGCGTATCAATAGTGAAGAGGAATTGCGACGGATCCGCGACGCTGTGGAGAGGCGTCTCCAGGAGCTGGCATAACTATGACCAATCGGTGTGCGCGGATACTTCTGGACCCTGCCTGCGACGCGATAGTGCCCGATGGCTATGTGCCGGTGGACACAGAGGTTGCCTTTCTGCACCATGCGCTGTCCGGGCAGCCACTGCTGGTGCGTGGAGAGCGCCTTTGCCGCTGGGCGGAGCGCTTCTACCGGGGCAGGGGCATTCCCACGCAAGAGGTCTCTTCGCCGAGTCACTATCTCAAACATCTGTGTCCTGCCCTGACCGATGAACAGGCTCGGCACCTTGTCGGGCGACTTCCACAGTCTGGCGCGGAGCTCGGCAGCGACTCGAAGCTTGTGGACGTCCTGTATGAACTCTTCCCCGAAGGCAGGTGGCACGAGCCTCCCTCTCCCTCACATGCCGCGTGGTGGCTGCTGTGGCTGGACGAGCGACATGCGTCGGATGCGGAACGCGTCCTGCTGCAGCAGATGGCTATCCAGTGGAAGCATCAAGCCGAACCTTCGCTCGACCAGGTTTACCAAGCCGCCAACGCTCAAACTGCCCGGGAACTGCTGAGACGGTGGCTGCGTTTACCGGACACCGAAGCCCTGCCGGACGACATCCCGCCGTTTCCTGAACGGTTGCCGAAGCGCTGGCAAGACCGGTTGCGCCGTGAGGCTGCCGACTGGTTCGTCTCGGAAAAGGGTGATGGCATCGCCTACCTGCGAGATGACCACCCCCCGAGAGAGGCCAAACAGGTCGTGGCTGAGACGGCTGCCGTCTACTTCACCAAAAACCCACACAAGATGCACCGCGATACTTACCGGGTGCTTCTGCCTTACCTCAACCACTCGCAGCGAAGCCAGCTGGAGAAGCAGATGCCGCCGGGCGAACCCGCAGACCTTGAGCCGAACCTGAGCGTTCAGGAAGTAATCGCATGGACTACCACGCAGTATCTGCCGTTCCGTCGCTGGGCAGAGTGGTACGGCACCGAAGGTCAACGCCAGCGCGCAGACAGGCTAGCCCAGCAGTTCATGCGCTGGTTCCTGAACTGGTATCCTTCCGCTCGCCTGCAACCAGACCAGCAGAGGGAACACTTGGTTTATGAACGGCTGCGCCAGTTAAGGTGCGGCGATCAGATAACATTGCTGGTCGTGCTGGATGGCATGGGCTGGCTGGATGCGCAGACGTTGTGGCAGCATCTTGAGGATAACATACCGAGTGCCGTGTTGCTCCAGAAACCGAGGTGTGTTTTTGGCGCCCTGCCTACCATCACCGAGTTCGCCAAACCTGCCATTCTCAAGGGTGCGCCGCCGAGCATTGCCCTGCGCAGCGAACATGACTTGCCGGATATCGGTGAGGTTCTGCCAGAAGGCAATATTCCGGTAGAGCGCCTGCAAAGCGCGAAACCGGGCGACCTTATGATCTGGCGCATCAACGAGCCAGATAAGACCTATCATGAGCGTTACGATCGGCAGACCGTCACGCAGGATGTGGAGAAAGAGATTGAGAACCTTGCTGAAAAGGTTCTGCAGGCTCTGGAGGCTGTGCCGCAAGGTTTAGCGCTACAGGTAGTCATCACTTCCGACCACGGGCGGATGAACGGACGCAGTGCCCGCAGCCATCGGGTGCCTGAGGGCATGACCTCTGCAGGGCGCGCGGCATGGGCACCCGAAGGACAAACCCTGAACCACTTTCCGTCCGAAGGTTACATCTGGGACGAACATCGTTCGTTGCTGTTTCTGCACCCGGAAAGGTTTGGTCTGTACAGCGAGGTAGCATTACCAGTAGACTCCGATGCCTTTGTGACAGCCGACGGTCGTGGGGGTATAGACCGGTTTGCGCACGGAGGAATTTATCCTGAAGAGGTGCTCATTCCGTGGATAGAGCTGGAGCGGGGCATCGTGCCGCCGAGTATGGTGGTGGAGCTGGAAGGCGAAGGAAAAGCCGGTTCCAGCGGTAGCCTGCAATTGTTACTGCGCAATCTGGACAGCGCGCCCGTGCATGTCATGACTTTGACCCTGAGCGTTTTGGGACAGGCGTGGGAGTTTCCCGTCGAAGTGCACATGGAGGCGTTGAGCAGCATCGAGCATTCGCTGGCGGTTGGTACATGGCTTTCGGAGGGGCAGTGGCAGAAAGCACAAGCGGAGTTGAGTGTGGAGTTCAGCGGTCACGTCTTTCATCTGTCTGTGAATATCGACCTAGAAAAGATCAGGACGCGCCAGATGTATAAGAAAGCGAATATCCTTGAGGACCTGTGAGCATGTCTCTCGACACCGATACAACCGACGCCCTGACTACCGTCGTGCAGAAAGCGAAGCATGTCTTTGGGGACCTTGTCATCGACAAGCGGCGCCTCATCAGCAGTCAGCTGCAGAAACGGGGAGTGCCGGCGTATGTCGGGGAATGGGTCTTGGACTCCGTTGTGCCGAGCGAGGGACCGCTGACGCGCAAGCAATCCGAGGAGCTGCATGAATGGGCAAAGCGCATCATTCCGACGCCACGTGACGAAAAGCTGATCAAGAACCGACTGGCGCGTGGCGAACAGCTGAAAGTTCTCACTCCAGTAGAGGTTGAGATTCGGCTTGCTAAAGATCAACCGAGGCGCTATGCTGTGCTGAAACTGTTGAATATTCAGGATGCCTCTATTAGCGAAGGGCTATTATCCGAGTATCCTGCCCTGCTTCAGGAAGGAATGTGGGGTGTAGTCGAGCTGATGTATGTCAGCGGTAGCGGTATCATCATTGCCGGCTTCCAGCCGATGCAGTCCAGTGTGGACGTCGCGATGTTTCGCGAGGCACGCAGCGAGTTCACGCTTCAGGAATGGCGGCAGCTCCTCCTGCTGTCCATGGGATACAACCCGCTGGCGTTTGATGAAGAACAACAGACACTTCTCCTCTGCCGTCTCATACCGCTTGTGCAAAAGAGCGCCCACCTCATGGAGCTGGCTCCGAAAGGCACGGGCAAGAGTTACATCTATGAAAACATCAGCCCACACGTGAAGCTGGTCAGCGGCGGCAACGTGTCGCCCGCGGTGATGTTCGTGAACAACGCCACGGGGCAGTGGGGTATACTGGCGCGCTACAAGGTGGTCGTGCTGGATGAGGTGCAAACCCTGCGCTTTGACAGGCCCGCAGAGATAGTGGGCGGACTGAAGGGATTTCTGGCAAACAGCAGATTGAGCCGTGGCGGACTTTACGAGACCAATAGCGATTGCAGTTTCGTGCTACTCGCCAATATCTCTTTGAACGAAGAACAGGAACCGCTCAAGGAACTGGTGGTGGAGGAGCTCCCTGCATTCCTGCGCGAGACCGCGTTCCTCGACCGCATTCGGGGTCTCATTCCCGGCTGGAAGCTGCCGAAACTGCGTGCCGACTGCTTCGCAAACACCATTGGCTTGAAAGCAGATTTTTTCGGCGATGCGATGCTGGCTCTACGCGATCTTCTCGAGATCGACAGCTATTGCGCAAGCCGGATCAGCCTAAGGGGCACCAAGCGTTATCAGCGAAACGAACAGGCAGTGCAATCCCTTGCTAGCGCAATGACCAAGATACAATTCCCGAATCACATGGACATGTCGGACGAGGAGTTTCGGCGATATTGTGTGGAGCCAGCATGCGAGCTGCGCCAGTATATCTGGGATCAAATCTACCAGATGGATGCGGAGTACCGTCAGTACGAGAAGCGGATTGGTTACAGGATCGAATGAGCACCCATGTTGTCTATCTGGATAATCATTCTTCCACACTGGTAGACCCCCGCGTGGTCGAGGCTATGCTGCCCTATTTCTCGGACAATCCGGCTAATCCGGCAAATCCCTACCATTTGCCTGGTCGCCGAGCCGCAGAGGCTGTCGAGCGAGCACGTCAGCAAGTAGCTCAGCTGATTGGGGCGGATGACCATGAGGTTCTGTTCACGAATGGGGCTACCGAAAGCAACAACATGGCAATCCTCGGTCTGCTGCGGGGGACACCTGACGGCTTGCCCCGACGAGTGCTCACCAGTGCCA
>CAKZNX010000238.1 GCA_937132045.1 uncultured bacterium | reverse complement strand
TCACCTCACCGAGTGCCAGTTCCTGCAGAACACGGTTCACCGCATCGGAAACCGCTCTGGCGTCTACCTCGTCCTGGGTGCTGGTTGCCGTGCCGGTACCTTCCGCCGAGATAGCCACCGTCTTCACCGCACGACCGGTCTTTACATCGATCCACTGCACCGACACGGAAAGCGAGGTCTTGCGAGCAGCAGAGTCGTAGTTATAGTCCTCGATAACTCCGGCAATCGCGTAAGCGGTACCGATTTCCCGTCCGACGCGCACCGCCAACTCCGTATCCTCAAAGGGCGGGATGATGTCTGGCTGGCGCAGGCGTCCCTCTTCCACCGCTCGCTGGATGGAAGGGTTCGTCTCGGTGAACCGCACCACATCGAACTTGCCGGTGTTTCTCAAGCTCGACGTCATCGCGCGGGTCAGGCTGGCGCCGAGCGCTGTGGGTACGGCTGTTTCCACTTGCTGAGAGGGTGCGAAGGGCAGCACCAGTACAGCGGGTGGCACGGGCTTAGCCTGAGCGGCAGCCGCCACCGCGGGACTGAACAGTATCGGCATCAGCATCGCGCTGACCACTGCTCGCGCCGTCCACATCCGCACGGATGTCCGTCGGAAAGGATTCATTGCTTCAAAACCTCCTCATCGTGCTGTCAGAGTATTCAGAGGGGCTTCCCGCGGGGGGAAGCCCCGTGAATGGCTTACCTTGTCAGAACCACCGGCTGAACCACGCTGGATCCCTGCCCGTCTTCGGTAGTGGCAGTGACCTTCACCATGTAGGCCCCAGCCGGAACCGCCACGCCGGCGCTGTTGCGACCGTCCCACGTGACGCTGTTCACGCCACGCCCAGCCGCCTGACCAGCCTGCAGGGCGCGTATCGGCTTGCCGCTTGCGTCGGTAATCTGCACCGACACCGATGCTTCGGCGTTGAGCGTGTAGGTGATCTGCACGCGGTTGCCACCCGCCGAGCGGGTCTGTGCCACACGCACGCCGGTGATGACCGCTGCGGTGCGCACGCGCGGCTGCACAACGATCTGGAACCGGCGAGTGCCGCCGTTAGCGCCACTGTTGTAGGTGTAGGACGGCAACGCGGTCAGCACGCGCCGCACGTTGGCGTCGACGTCCACCAGCACCATCTCGACGCTGCGGCTGATCTTCGCCACGTTCGGCCACGAGAGGGTGACCGGCGTATTGGGCATGTCGGTGACCACCTCAAAGGTGTACACCTGCTTCGCGCCTGCGCTGCGCCGGACATCCACCGCCAGCGGTGCATTGTTCTCCGGTGACACCAGCTGCAGGTGCACGAAGTTCTCCAGCGGAGCCGGCTTCTCCACCTGCAGGTTGTCGCTGCCGACACCGATGTAGTTGCTGGAGTCCACGCTGTTGCCAGCGCGTGCCACCAGCTGTACGAGCCAGTTGCTCTCGCTCATCGCAGCCGACCGACCGATCTCGGTGCCGCCAGCGGAGCGACTGCCGGGCGGGTTCAGGATCAGGTCGGCGTCCACAAGGGCGCGGATCCAGTAGCCCACGAACGGCTGCAGGTTCTCGCCGGCGCTCACCAGCTTGTAGGCGCGGTCGACCGGATCGTAGCGCCATGCGTAGTCGCGTACCAGACCTCTTCGCGCCGCCTCCGCCAGGCTCATCACCTGACCGGCAACGCGCACCTGCGCAGCGCCCAGCAGGGTCGGCTGCAGGTAGACCGAACCGATCATGTTCCAGCCCTGACTCAGCGCGATGGCGAATGGCTGGGTCTGATTCGCCAGCGTACCGACCGGCGAGATGTTCACCGGACTGGTGGCGCGCACCCAGTAAGCCGCACCTGCCGTCGCCACAACACTGCCGCCGGATACGTAGCGGTTGTTCAGCGGCAACCAGCGGATCAGGTTGATGGTGCTGGTATCTATGCCGAACAAGAAGTCCGGGTCCGTGGAAGGCGGAACCAGCGGGATCGATATCATGCTGATTCCCGGCTGGATGGTGAAGGTAGCTCCCTGCACCTGAACCGTGACCGGTGCGCTGTTCACGCCGTCGTACTCATCGTTGCCTGCCCACGAGGCGTAGGCAGACCACGTGCCGGTCACGCCCGGCGTGAACTCTACCGAGAAGGTGCCGTCGGAAGCCGTGTTCACGCGCCTGATCTCACCGGTGCCCACCGGCGGCGATACCACCACCTGCACCGCCTCGTTCACGGTAGTGCTGCCCGACAGCGTCAGCCGACCGGTCAGCGTCACCGCCTGCCCGAGCACTGCAGTGCCGGCGGGGGCACTCAGGGTGATGGTGGCTTTATTGACCACGGGACCTGTCCGTACTTCCGTGACCACAGTGTCAAACTGATCCTGCGCCCTGAACTGGAAGGTATGCGAGCCTTCCGCTAGCCGCCGGCGCAGCTGATATGTCACGCCAGCAACGTAGTTGGTGCCAGTACCCACTCTGGTCATGGCGTACCAGGTACCGTCGATGTTGACCTGCACCTCGCCTCCCGGCGTGCCGGTGAACGCTCTGGGCGCATCACCATCGGCATCAGCGTAGGTGACCTCATACACGTATTCCGTGCTGAGTTTGCCACTCGTCGGCGTCACGCGCGGATTGAGCAGCTGAGGTGGCGTGTTCACCAACGGACCGGTTCCGGGCAGCGCATCGGCATCCTCGTAGCCGTCGTTTGCCACGAACCGGAAGCCGTACTGTCCCGGAGCGAGGTTGGAGTTCGCCGGCACATCCGCCGTGAAGATGACGCCCGTGGTGTAGCTCGTGCCGGCACCGGTCATATCGAGTGTGTTCTCAGCACCACCCGGCTGGATGACCACTACCCGCACGAAGGTGGGCGCATCGCCGTCGGCATCGGTGTAGGTGACCGAGTAGCGGAAGCCAGAGCGTCCCGACTCGCGCGTCGGTGCCACCGTGCCGTTGCTCAGCACAGGTTTGGCGTTGGTGACTGTCGGTCCCGTTCCGAGAAGCGGATCGGCATCAATGGTGCCGTCGTTCGCCTCAAACCGATACTGGTAGGTGCCCAGTATCAGGCGGGAATTGGCAGGAATGGTGCCCGTGAAAGTCACCCCCTGCGCGTAGTTGCCCGAGCCGGCGAGATCCAGCACCTGCTCGGTGCTATCCGGCTTCAGAATGCGCACTCGCACGAAGGCAGGAGCGTCACCGTCACCATCGGTATACTTCACGCTGTAAGTGAACGCTGCGTTGTGCGAACCGGTTGCGGGCGTCACGGAGGCGTCGCTGAGTACCGGCCTGAAGTTCAGCACCTCAAACGTACCGGTTACCTCCGTAGCGTCCTCCGCAAACGGGTCGGCATCCTGAGATCTGATACGGTAGGTGTAGCTGCCGATCGGCAGAGGAGCCGAAGTCTGGTATCGGTATACCACGCCCGCGCGGTAGTTGGTACCGCCGGTCGAGGTCATGTTCACACCGGTCGGGTCGTCGTTGATAAACAGACGCACGAACTTTGGCGCATCGTTGTCGGCATCCTGATAGGTGACAAGGAAGATGGGGCGCGCCACTTTGGACACCTGGGTGGTCGCCGTGCTTCCGTCGGTAGTCACCCGGTTGTTCGAGAGCACCGGCTTCCGGTTCACAGACACCGTCTGCGCTGCTGTAGCAAACTCGCCGTTCTGGAACCGGAACCGGAACGTATGCTGTCCGGGCGTTACCGGCGCGGCGGGCGCGTTCAGTGTCAGGCTGTAGGTGACGCCATTGCGGAAGTCCGCAGGGCTAGGCGCCGCGGGGATAGTCTCGCTCAGCACATACGGCGTCCCGTCGATCAGCACCTCAATGTGACCCACCGGAGCAGTTCCGTTGGGGTTGGTGAAGGTGATCTGGAACGCATAGGCAGCGTCGCTGCGTCCGCGAGGCTCGGCGTTACCCGCCGGCGTGATGGTGACACGCGGATTGGACAGCTTGTTGAAGTCGTTCACGTTGGGTCCGCTGAACTCGCCGGTATCCGGCAGGCGCACTGTGTTACCGCCATCGGAAGCCACAAAGTGGTACTGATGTATCGCCGGCTCGGCGCCCAGCGTGGTCGCGTATTCAAACACGGTGCCATTCACGTAATCGGGCGTGTCTTTCGGCACCATGTCGTACTCTTGCCCGTCAATCCATACGCGGATGAATCCGCCGTTTTCGGGGCGCGGCGCCTGTCCTTCCTCATCCCTGTAGATGACCTGGAAGGTGTACAGCGTGCCCTGGTCGCCGCTGGCTGGGGTTACCGTGCCTTCTTGAGGCACCAGCAACTTCGGCGCCTTGTTTCGCTCCACAGTCGGTCCTGTCTGCCAGTCGGTGGTGGTCTCGTCGGTACCGTCGGAAGTGGTGAAGCGGAACTTTGCCGTGCCAATCGGCAGTTTGACGCCTGTCACCTGATACACCACGCCGTCGGAATGGAGCGTGCCACTGCCCGGCGCGATGCTCAATACGCGCTCGAACACACGCGGGTCGTCAGTAATGTGATACTGCACCTTAATGAAGGTGGGCGCATCGTTGTTCTTGTCCACGTATTTGGTGCGGAAGGTGTACGACGTCGCCGTGTTGTTGAACGTGTCGGAGGCGAGGTAATCGCCACCCACGTCACCGGGATCAGGCGACCAGTCCACACCCGTGCCCACCTCCGTCGCCGGGTTCACCAGATAGGGCTTTTTGTTCTCTTCCACGATGGGACCGGCGATGGTGTTCTCGAGGTTCACCTTGTTTGCGTCATCGTCGGGATCAGTGGTGGCGTTTGTCGGTAGAAGCGCTGTCTCACCCGCCAGCAGGGTGTTGGGATCATACGGATCGCCCCAGTTGTCCACGAATTCGAAGTAGTAGTGCCTCGTTCCCGGCTGAAGCACGATGCGCGGGTCGGAGGAAGTATCGAAGCGGTACACCACCCCTTCGGAGAACTGCACCGTGTCGGGGCTCTCCCGCACCATATTCACGGTGACCCATGTGCCTCGCGGTGCGGGGTCATCGCGCAGCTGGATGTGCAGGCGCGCGCGAACCGGGCGCTGGTTGTTCGGGTCGGTATACTTCACCCGATACACGTAGTTGGTGCCCTGCTTGCCCGTCGCTGGCGTCACCGAATACTCGGAGAGCTCCGGCTTGGTATTGACGAAGGGTCCCATAAAGTAGTTGCGCCCCTTCGTGTGGATACCACCTGCGGGCAGAACGGGGTCATCCAGTGGACGCACCGGGAATCGCACCGTGCGCGTGCCGTCGTTTGCCTCAAAGTAGTAGGTGTGCGGTCCGCGCGGCAGCCGGGTGCGTGCAACGTAGATGCCCGGATTCGTTTGCGCGGGGTTCAACGGCTGCATGGTGAGCTGTGTCGGATAGCTCTCGCCGGTGAAGTCGTTGCTGATGAAGACCTTGATGTAGGCAGGGTTTCGGTCACCCTGATAGCCGATGCGAAACTCGAACACCGTGTCCTCCGTGCCCATCGCAACCGGGAAGGACTGACTGCCCGGAGGCGTCGGACCCGGCTGCGGATGGAACGGTCCATTGGGCAACTGCTGGTCCGGGTTCCAGAACACGGTAGTATCGCCATCTGCCCGTCCCACCGTGCCCAGATGCAGGAAGTTCGGCTGGAACATCGACCGGAAACCGTTCAGCACGGGCGTGATAAACGGATGGTCTGTAGACAGCAGAGGGTACGACGGATCCTGCATCGGGTGCCCCGGCACGAGTGCGGCATTCGCACTACGTTCCGTCGGGAAATGGTCAACCCCTGCACCGAAGTAGTATCCATGTGCGCCGTAGTCCGCCACACGGAAGGCGTTATCGGTCGGGCGCCCATACTTGTACGGTAAGCCGTAGCGAGAGTCGCCCGACTGGCTCGCGTAGTGCGTGGGCTCCCAGATGTACTCGTAGACGACGCCGTTCTGGAAGTCCTGTGGGGTCAGGCTACCCAGCGCCACAGGATTGCCACCGCTATCCAGCTTGTAGATGGGCACCATCCAGTGCGGCTCGCTATCGATATAAATGTATACGCCACCGAAGTCGTTGCCTTCCACCCGTCCCGTTCCCCACACCGGGGTCGCGTGAGGAACAGCCGTAAACGGAGGTGGCGGCATGAACGAGTCCGTAGCAAACTCGTAGGTGTAGGCACCTACCGTCTCGTTCATGCTGAACGCGGTGTAGATTGGCTGTGGCGGGATGCCATACGGGTGCCGGTACAATACGCGGAAGCGATAGCGAGTGGAGCTGGAACCGTCGTCGGGTGCCAATGTGTCCAACGGGTCAGGGCGAAGAGGGTCGCGCTGAAGTGGGTCCACTGCCGACAGCACTTCATCCGCGAACAACGTTTGCTGGCGCCACAGGCTGGCACGTGATAGCACATCGGTGATTTGCGGCACCACGATCAGCGTGCTCGGGTCCCATGCACCAGTCACCGGGTTCTGCGGCTGGTCTGTCTGCCAGGTAACCAGCACCCCCAGACTGTGAGTACCCACACCGATATCGCTTCCTTGGCGCGCGGCTCGGAAAACGCCGCCGCCAACAGGTGTCAGCCGCAGTGCAGGCACTCCGTTAATCGTTAAGAACACGCCCGTGATGATCTCGTTGTCCGCCCCAGGGGTCACCGTCGCCTGGAAGACGAACCAGGTGGTTATCGAGCCATCCGCCGTCGCCCCCTGCTGGAGGGCTCGATGCGGGCGGACCGACGTATTGCTGACGCTCGGGGCAGCCAGGCTCTGTACAGCCCACGTCAGCATCCACAGGCTGGCGAAACACAATGCGAGCCATTTCCACCCGTTTCGCATGGTTGGTTTCTCTCCCTTGAACATTTCTCTTCGCCAATCCTCCCTCGCTTACCGCGTTATCACTATCGGCTGCACGGCGCGCGCGGTCTGCCCGTCTTCTGAAGTCGCGGTTACTTCTACCAGATAGCTGCCAGCGGGCACTGCGATGCCTGCGCCGTCACGTCCGTTCCACGTCAAATTCGTTACGCCGCGTGAGGCGGCTTCTCCTGCTTGCAGGGTCTGAACAAGCTTTCCAGTTGCGCTCAGGATGCGCACTTTCGCACTGGCGCTGTCGCTCAGCGTGTAGCTGATGGAAACGGCACCGCCGCGCGTGCGGGTGACGCGCAAAGAGGTTACCCTCAAGCCCGCAGCGCCACGAGGCTCTGCCACTATCTGGAATCTGCGGCTGCCGCTTGCCCCCACCGTGAAGCTGTACGACGAGGTGCTGCGCAGGTCGCGCGTCACTCTCGCCTCGTGGTCCACCAGCTTCAGCCGGAGAGATGAAGGCACTGTCTGCAACCCGTTCCAGCGCAGAACCACGGTGCTGTTGGGCTTCGGCGCTGTCACAACCATCTCCCATACCTGACGGCGGGCACCGTCGGCGCGGATGTCCTGCGCCAGCGCGCTCTGTCCGTCCGGCGCAATTAGGATCGTGCGCACCCCCTCCTCTACGGGAGCAGGCGGCTTGGGCATATCGTACAAATCGATGCCGTCGGCGGCACGCGACGCTGCACCGATGATGGCGGTCTCGTCCATCTTAGCCTCGCTCTGTGCCGCGAACTGAACCTGCCAGCGTACTGGCGCCATCGCAACGCGTGAGGGGAAGGTGATGGTCGCGCCGGGCAACACCACGTTCGGGAAGATAATCTCCAGATTGCGGGTGTCCACGTAGATCCAGTAGCCCCTGCCCGGCATCATCGGGGCGGACGGGTCGTTGTAGAGCGAAATCGGTTTGTAACCCGCGGGCGGGTTGGTATCGTAGTAGAAGAGCACACTGCGCACCAGCCCACGCTGAACCGCCTCCGAGTAGGTGATGGCGAAGCCCTGTGTGGTGTCGATGAATCGGATCAGCCCGATGGGCACAGGATACGGGTACGGGTTGCCGATCTGCACCCAGCCCTGCGGCAACGTCAGGCGCAATGTGCCACCGAACGCATCGCCTGCGACCCTGGCGCTGTTCAGGTTCAACGTCTGGTCGGTATTTACACGCAGCCAGTAGCCCTCACCCGGGCGAATGCTGGTCGCCAAAGCATAGCGCCGGAGGGTGCTATCCCAGCGCAGAAGGGTGAAATCCCCCTGCTCCAGTCCGAGCACTGCCGCCGGGTC
>CAKZNX010000237.1 GCA_937132045.1 uncultured bacterium | reverse complement strand
GGTAGACCGATGGACGGCGGACCGGCTATCTCGCCTGATACCCTATATCCGGTTAACCGTCAGCCTCCCAACGCCCTCACCCGCAAGCGCATCACCGAACCGGTCAGCCTGGGCGTGCGTGCCATCGACGGCTTGCTGACCGTGGGACGAGGTCAGCGCATCGGTATCTTCGCCGGGTCGGGTGTGGGCAAGAGCACTCTGCTGGGCATGATTGCCCGCTACACCAGCGCGGACGTGAACGTGATTGCGCTCACTGGCGAGCGAGGACGCGAGGTGCGCGAGTTCATGGAAGAAGACCTCGGCGAGGAGGGGCTGAAGCGCTCGGTGGTGGTGGTCGCCACATCGGATCAACCGGCTCTCCTGCGCATCAAGGCGGCGATGGTCGCCACCACCATCGCGGAGTACTTCCGCGACAGGGGGCTGGATGTTCTGCTGATGATGGACTCGGTAACCCGTCTGGCGCTGGCTCAGCGCGAGGTGGGACTGGCTATCGGCGAACCACCTGCCACGCGCGGTTACACCCCCTCGGTGTTTGCATTCTTGCCACGCCTGCTGGAGCGAGCCGGTACCTCGGATACCGGAACCATTACCGGGCTGTACACCGTGCTGGTCGAGGCGGACGATATGAACGAGCCGGTCGCAGACACCGTGCGCGGTATTCTGGACGGGCACATCGTACTGTCGCGTGCGCTGGCGCACCGCAATCACTATCCCGCTATCGACGTACTGGCGAGCGTATCGCGCGTGATGCCACAGATTACCGAGGAAGAGCACCAGGAGGCGGCTGCGGAGGTGCGCCGTGTGCTGGCAAACTACGCCGAGGCGGAGGACCTGATCAACATCGGTGCGTACCAGCAGGGCAGTAACCCGGACATCGATCACGCCCTGCGATACATTGGCAGAGTGCGAGAGTTCCTCCAGCAGGGAAAGATGGAGGGCTGTCCGCTGGAGCAGACCGTACTGCACATGAAGGCGCTGTTCGCGGAGTAGTGCCATGCGGCGGTTCGTCTTCTCTCTGCAGAAGGTGCTGGATTACCGCCAACGGCTGGAGGAGCAGGCGATTCGCGCCTTCGCCGAGGCACAACGGCATCTGGAGAATGAACGCGCCCTGCTGGCACATCTGGTGGGTATGCGCACCCGGTGTCTGGCTGGTTCGCCTCGGGCTCGCACGCTGGCAGTGCAGATGCTGGAAGTGGAACAGAACTATCTGGCTGTGCTGGAGGAACGGATTATCCAGCAACGCCAGCGAGTGGCGGAGGCAGAGCAGGCTCTGGAAGGGCGCCGCAGGGAACTGATCGAAGCGCAACGCGAACGCAAGATGATGGAGCGACTGCGCGAAAAGCACTTCGAGCAGTGGCGACAGGAGTTTTTGAACACCGAACAGAAGGCGCTGGACGATCTGGCGACGGTTCGGGCGGTATTTGCGCCCGGTGCACTGACCATATCGGGAGGGAGCGACGATGAGTAGCCTTTACGCTCAGGCGATTGCTCGCATGAACGCATTGTGGCAGAAGGTGGAACAGCTGTCTGATGGTAGCCGGGTACCTGCCGCCGGCTTCGCGGAAGCGTTTCGGATTGCCCGGCAAAGTGCAGGTGCTATCCTTCCCATCCCTATCGCCGAGCTGGTCGAGCGCGTGGCGCGAGAGGAGGGTGTGGATGAGGCGCTGGTGCGAGCGGTTGTTCAGGTAGAGTCTGGTGGAAACCCGAACGCGGTATCGCCCAGAGGCGCGATGGGCTTGATGCAGTTGATGCCGCGCACTGCGGAGGCAATGGGCGTCAGCAACCCCTTCGACCCCGAGCAGAACCTTCGCGGCGGCGCGCGTCTGCTTCATGGCTTGCTGAACGAATTCGGCGATGTGCGTCTCGCGCTGGCGGCATACAACGCAGGCGGTCCAGCGGTGCGTCAATATGGGGGCATTCCGCCCTACGCCGAAACGCAGAAGTTCGTTCAGCGCGTGATGCAGTTGTGGCAGGGTGAGCAACGTTGAAGCGTCTTTTGCTGATACTGATTCTTCTACTGGTATTGCTGGGCGTTCCCTACGGGCTGGCGAAGATGGGCATTATCCCGGTGACGAAGCTGACGGCGAAGAACCCCAGCATGGCGAAGATCGCCCGCTCCATGGGGCTGCTGCCTCCACAAAAGAATGTGCAAGCCAGCACCAAACAGGAGCCAGAGGCAAAACCCGCCGAACAGCCTCCGCTCTCCCCGCCTCCACCTCGTCCGGCACAGCGTACGGCGTTGCCAGCACCGAGCGCCTCCCCCACCCCCGCGCAGGATAACGGTAGCCGTCAGGTGGGCTGGGTGGCGAAGGTCTACGAGAACATGGAGCCAGAAGAGGCGGTGCGCATTCTGGAGAGCATGAACGACCGCGAGGTGATTGCCCTCCTGCGTCGCATGAAACAGCGCCAGGTTGCGGCGATTCTTGCCCTCATGCCCCCTGACCGTGCTGCCCGTCTCTCCAGAGCGCTGATGATCCAGCAGTGAAGCCGCACCCTCTTCAGGTATAATACAGCCATGAACCCGTTACCCGGCATGAACCCGTATCTGGAGCGATATTGGCGCGACGTGCACGCCTCGCTGATCGTGTACGCCCGAGAAGCCCTGCAACAGCAACTCCCCCATGGTCTGGTGGCGCGTATCGAGGAGCGAGTGTATGTGGACGTGCCACAAGAAGGTTCGCGTCGGGTGGTCTATCCGGACGTGAAGGTATCGGCGCTGCGAACCGCACCTTCTGGCACGGCAACCGCCGTCGCGCCGCATGACACTTCGGAGCGCATCATCATCGACATACCTGAAGAGCCTATCACCGAAACCTACATCGAAATCGTCGATGTGGCTGGCGGGAAGGTCATCACCGTCATCGAGGTGCTCAGTGTGGCGAACAAACTGCCTGGCGAAGGGCGCGTAGCTTACCTGCGAAAGCAGCGGGAAGCCATTGAGGCACGGGTGAGCCTCGTGGAAATCGACCTCCTTCGCACCGGCGAGCGCACCTTGAGCATTCGCACAGAAGACATCCCGATAGAGTTCCGCACACCGTATATCGTCTGCGTGTTCCGCAGCTGGCAACCTGGCAAGCGCGAGATATACCCGATTGCGCTCAACCAGCGCCTGCCGGAGGTGCTGATTCCTCTGCGTCCGAGCGACCCGGATGCACGTCTGAACCTTCAGGACCTGCTCAACCGTTGCTACGACATCGGCAGATACGATGAACTCATCGATTACTCCTGTGATCCGGAACCGTCGCTGGACGCGGAAGCGACTGCATGGCTGAACGCCGTGCTTGTGGAGAAGGGTCTGCGGGCAGTCAGCTAACCTGCCACGCTCGCTCG
>CAKZNX010000236.1 GCA_937132045.1 uncultured bacterium | reverse complement strand
GTGCCATGGGAGGTGTGGCTACCTCCCTTGCTGGCATGGATGCCGTTGATCCTTGCGCTCTACTTCGTCATGATTGCCGTGATGGTGATATTCCGCCGGCAGTGGATGGACCGTGAGCGGCTGGCTTTCCCCGTCACACAGCTGCCGCTCGAACTGGTCAACGAGCAGCAGCCTCTCCTGCGACGACCGCTGTTCTGGCTGGGATTCGCCCTGCCGTTTGCCGTGGGCAGCCTGATCGCCCTGCATAACTATGCCCCGTCGGTGCCTGCACCGAAACTGAACGTATATGTACCCCTGTTTCGCGACACAGTGAACTGGAGCCTGCGCTTCAGCTTCCCGATGGTTGGCTTCTTCTACCTGGCGAACCTGGATGCGCTGTTCAGCCTCTGGTTCTTCAATCTGCTCTTTATGGTGGTGCGCGGTTACCTGAACATCTACGGGGTGCAGATACATGAAGACCTCGGCGGAGCCTACGGTACGCCGTACATCCCTTACAAGTATCTGGGCATGGGGGCGATGGCGATGCTGGTAGCCACCGGGCTGTGGGCGGCGCGATCGCACCTGAGCGATGTAGTGCGCAAGTCACTGGGAAGGGGCAGGGACGTGGACGATAGCAACGAGGCGCTGAGCTACCCCGTCGCCTTCTGGGGGATGGTGCTCGGACTGCTGGTGATGAGCCTGTGGATATGGTGGTCGGGCTTGCCGTATTGGGCGACGTGGCTCTATCTGCTGTTCATGATGATGCTGTTCTTCGGCTTGACGCGCGTGGTGGTGGAGACAGGTCTGGCGGAGGCGGTGGCAGCGATGATAGCGCCTGTGTTCACCGTGGCGGGATTTGGCAGTGCGCCGTTTGGGGCGCGCGGGCTTACAGCGCTGGGGCTAACGTGGGTCTATTCCGCCGACATCCGCACCACGGTCATGGCTTCCAGCATTCATGGTCTTCGTCTTGCGGAACGCACGGGTATCCGCTCGCGCGGGCTTGTGGGGGCGATGCTTCTGGCGATAGTGGCAAGCATTGTGGCGTCGATATGGGTCACGCTGGAGCTGGCGTATTGGTATGGCGGTGTGAACCTCAACCGGTGGTTCTTCATTGACGGACCGCAGTTTCCCTACAAATGGGTGGAGGGCAAGATGAACAACCCCTCCGCTCCGAGCCTGACGGGCTGGTTGTTGACCGGCACAGGCGCTGCGGTGATGGGCTTCCTGAGCGCGATGCGTCAGCGCTTCGTGGGATGGCTCTTTCATCCGGTAGGCTTCTGTGTGGGCAGTACGTGGATTATGGACGAGCTGTGGCTCACCTGCTTCATCGCCTGGCTGTTGAAGTTTCTCATCCTGCGCTTTGGGGGGCTGCGCTGGTTCCGCCTGTCACTGCCGTTCTTCCTCGGGCTGATTGTGGGGCAGTACACCTGCAACGGTTTCTGGCTGATTATCGACTACTTCAGCGGGGCGAAAGGCAATCAGATATTCTGGATATAGCGGTGTGGCAGAATCGAAATGGTGCAGGTATAATGCATTTGCGCAATCCCTTTGCAGGAGGTGACACCCGTCCCATGCCCATCTACGAATACCGCTGTGGCGCCTGTCGGAAGCGGTTCAGTGTGCTGGTTGGAGTGGTTGCGGAAGACGACCCCCTGCAATGTCCTCGCTGTGGCGGTACGGAGCTGACGCGGCTCATCTCGCGTTTTGCCCGCGTGCGCAATGAGGACGACCTGATCGACGACATGCTGGACCCCGACAGAATCGGTGATCCCGAAGACCCCAAGACGATGCGCCGCTGGGTGAAGGAGATGGGAAAGGAGCTGGGCGAAGATTTCGCCGACGAGTTCGACGAGATCCTGGCGGAGGAGGAGAAACAGGGAGCGTCGGGCGAGGGCGAGTCAGAGGGCGATGGCGACTCCGGCGACGACCTGCCCTGAGCCTACTCTACCAGCACCCGCACGTCGCCCACCCGTCGGGTCAGGCGGATGCTGTCGAAGTATTCCAGCAGAGGCACCGCGAATTTTCGGCTGGAGCCGGTGAGGTCGCGGAACTCGCCGACGCTCAGCGAACCCTTTTCGCGAATGGTGCGGCGCACCAGCTCCGCTACCTCTTCCACCACCTCGCGGTGAAAGAACAGCTCTTCCTCCAGCCGCAGAACCTCACCTGTCTCCACCAGCACCCCAATCATCGCGCGCACGGCACTGGGCGGGGCGCCCACCTGCTGGGAGATGACCTCTACCGGCGGCGGCATGACCCCCGCCTGGCGAAGCACCCCCGCCACACGCTCCACCAGCCGCTGCTGACGCTCATTCAGGCGGATGCGGAAGTCTGCCAGCCGAACCAGCGTTCCCTGCAGGGCGAGATAGCCCTCTTCCTGCCAGCGCATCAGCAACGCCTCGAACAGGCGCGGAGGCAGGTGTCGGGCAACGCCCGAGCGCAGCTCCTCGCGGGGCATACCGGCACGCAGGGGGTTCTGCTGATGGTAGCTCCGCACCACCTGCTCCAGCCGATGGCGCAGGTCGCTCAGCACGTGATGGGCAAACCACACCTCGCCGAGCCGGATCGCCTGCGCCTGCTCCTCCAGCCGACGCAGTGCCGCCGAGACGCTTTCCGCGTCTGTCTCTGCGCGGCGGATGAGTTCCGCCTCGTCCATGCCAGCCGGCGATTGCGCCAGTATCGCCAGGACCTTTTCGGTCGGGTCGCCCTTCGAAAGCGACTGCAGGTGCTCGATAACGGCAGGCACAAACCGCTTGTGACGCACCGCGTGCGGTTCCAGCACGATGCCTCCACCGATGGTCAGCATGGGGGAGTAGGTGCGGATGACGAAGCGGTCGCCACGCGCTGCCACCAGTGGCTTCTCCAGTCGCACCTGCACGAATCCCTGCGTGCCCGGTTCCAGCCGGTCGGCATCCAGTAGCGAGACGCGCCCGATTGCCTCTGCTGTGCCCAGATACACCCGTATCCGCGCACGGTGGGTTATCCCTTTGGGTGCATCGGGTAGAAGAGTCACCTGCGCATCAAACGCCTGCGTCGGTCGGAACAGCCCGGGCGGGGCACACACCATCCCGCGCGCAATCTCCTCTTTCTCCACACCCGGCAGGTTGATTGCCACCCGACTTCCCGCTACCGCCTCGTCCACCCTGCGCCCGTGCACCTGAATCTGTCTCGCCCGGGAACGCCGTCCGGCAGGCAGTATCTCCACCGCATCGCCCAC
>CAKZNX010000235.1 GCA_937132045.1 uncultured bacterium | reverse complement strand
TCACCCTGTCCACCAGCGTTTCCGCCTCCGTACCGCTGTTCGCCATCGTATGGAACACCCGTGCATAGCCCTTCGGCAGCGGCGGATAGGGTTTGTGCGGCTCGGTCTGATACCAGAATGCCACCGACGAGTAGTCATCCTCCCGCTCCGCGAACCCTGTCAGAAGGGCGACCTCGAGGTTGCTCACCGCGCCTTGGTGCTCGATCTCCAGCCGAAGGGAGCGTCGGAACGAGACGGGGTCTGGAATCTGCCAGCGGAACAGGGGTCGAGCGGTTGCCCGCCGCCTGTCCCCCCACCAGCGGCGCGCCGTAGAAGGGTACGGATTGCTGGCTGAGTCCCGAGGCGTCACCGAAGTAGTCCTCTGTGCCGGTGCCCCGCAGACTCGGCTCGCTCTCGCCGTCGATGAAAAAGAACTCATCGCCTTCGCCCCACCACCTGCTGGCAAGCTGGCGCACGCTGAGCATTGTGCCCACATAGTGCCCGCGCCCCCCAATGTCGGCAAGCAGGTAGTTCCGCCCCATGGCTGTGGGAAACTCCTGCCGATACATAGCGTGGAAGTGGGCGGTGTCTCGCGGCAGACCGCGCAGCTGGCGCCAGTCGATGTTGTAGAAAAACAGACGCATCGGCAGACGCCCCTCATCGGTGACGGTCACGCGCGCCGACTTGCGGAAAGGCATCACCCAGTAGCCGTTTCTTGCCCTGCCGTTCGCGGTGACCCGCACAGGCAACGACCCCACCGACACGTCCCATCCGTGCCCCATCGCACAGAAGTCGCCGAGCGGACACTCCACCGACGGATGTTCCTCGCGGTCCCAGTAGATCCGCAAAACCAGCAGGCGCGAATATTGTGGCTCCGCCGCAGCCACAGTGCACCAGATGTGCGTGATCTTGCCCGGACCCTTCAGGTCGGCAAGCACCAGTGTCTCTCCCGGCTCAATCGGTCGGGCGTCGCGGTTGCCGTTGCGCCAGTCGGCATCGCTGCTGGAGGCACGTTGCGGAATGTCGTTGCGCAGCTGGGTCAGGCTCTGCAGGCTGGGCAACTGGCTCGCAGAAGGTACGCCGACCAACAACACGGTCAGGGCAAGCGCCAGCAATCGCATGGCACACTTCCTCCACAAACAGAATGCTCGATACACAGTTCGCGCCCATCGCCTGTTCCTCCCTCATGCAGGAGCCTGACAGGGGCACAGGGAACCTTTGACTGGCGAAGTATGGAGCCCGAACGAAGCGTCCGATGTGTGGACAGAAGGAGGCGAAGAAGAGATGGCACAGATTCACCCCGGTCTGCAAATCACATGGCTTGGACACTCGGGATTTTTCATCCGCACGCCGGGAGGTGTGCACGTGGCGATAGACCCGTGGCTGAGCAACCCGCTCTGCCCCGATTCGGCGAAGCAGTTGCCCAAACTGGACGTGCTTCTGCTGACGCACGGACACGGCGACCACATCGGTGACGCGGTGACGCTAGCCAAACAGTTTCGTCCGCAGGTGGTTGCCATCTACGAGCTTGCGAGCTATCTGGGCGCACAAGGAGTACAGAACACGGTAGGCATGAACAAAGGCGGCACGGTGCAGGTGGCTGGTCTCGCGGTCACGATGGTGCACGCCCTCCACTCCAGCGCGCACGTGGGCGAGGGAGGGCAGATACTCTACCTCGGCGACCCGGCGGGCTTCGTGGTGAAGTGTGAGGACGGCTTCACCTTCTATCACGCGGGCGATACGGCGGTGTTCAGCGATATGCAGCTCATCGGACAGATTTACCAGCCCGAACTGGCACTCCTGCCAATTGGTGGGCTATACACCATGGAACCGCGGGAGGCAGCGGTGGCGGTGCGCCTGCTGGGCGTGAAGAAAGTGATTCCCATGCACTATCGCACCTTCCCGCCGCTAACAGGCTCACCGGCGCAACTGCGCGAACTGACGCGCGACATCGACGGACTGGAAGTCATCGAACTCCAGCCCGGAGTGCCGGTGGAGTAAGTCATTCCACACCGAAGGGCGTGGGGTGACGCAATTCGGCTTCGGGGCGGGCACGCTCGATGCTGTCCACGTAGGCAACGTTCTCGGTGTTGATCACCACAGGTCGCTTGGGCGAAAAACCGCGATAGGCGAGAACCGGTTTCTCCTGTGCGAGCTGCTCTTGCCACCACTGCACAGCCGCATCGAGACTGTCCGCCTCGATGATAACATCCAGGTGGTGTCCGCTGATGAAGTGCACGGTGCTGAAGAACTCCATTGTTCGTTCTCTCCTTCCTTGCGCACGCTTCCGCCACACACTTTCGCCTCAGCCCACTGCAATGCCTGCGAGAGGTCTGAAAAGAAAGCGACTACCTATGCACTAGCATGAAACCTCCGACCACTTCTAGATCTCGCCATTGGAGCAGGACCGAACCTCACAGGCAATTCTACTGCTGCCCCGCTGATTTGACCAATTGCCTCTCTCTCGTTGGTATGTGCCTACATGATTTCTACTTCGGACGACTTCTTGATATGATGGTTTCTGGACGAAGACTTCGCAGGGATTTATGCTGTATCTCACGATTTTTGATGCGATTATGGTCACAAACATAGTTGCTAATTTGCTAACTCCCTTTTGCGCCCGTTTCTTGGTGAATGGACAGGGTTTCCCGCCCTGCTCGTACCAGCTTTGTCGAACTTTGCCGTGCGTGGTATAATATTGAGTGCATTGAATCTTCCTCGGTTGAGGTCGCTCACACACTGGCGGTAAGACCTTGTGTAGGGAGGAAGATACCAATGGAGACAACCGATGGAGGCAGGTAAGTAGTGGTGGAGGCAACCAACGGTACTCTGTTCTTCACAGTTTTCACGCCAACTTACAATCGGCGCCATCTGCTACCGCGAGTTTACGAGAGTCTGTTGAAACAGGACTTTAGAGGTTTCGAGTGGATTATCGTCGATGACGGGTCAAATGATAACACTTGCGATATTGTGGAAGAGTGGACCAAGCAAGCACCTTTCTCTATACTCTATGTTTACCAAGAGAACTCTGGCAAGCACTGCGCTCATAATCGTGCTGTAAGCATAGCTAATGGTTTCCTGTTTGTAACTGTTGACTCGGACGACTGGCTTGCAGACGGAGCTTTGAAATCAATACGGCAAGCATGGGAATCTATCCCTGAAGATGACCGTGAGAAGTTCGTAGGTGTCTGTGGTCTGTATGCAGACCCGTCTGGTACGGTTGTCGGTACACCTTTTCCTGATGATGTTGTAGATTCCGATGCTGTAGAGATAAGAACAAGGTTGGGCGTAAAAGGAGATAAGTTTGGTGCAAACAGGGTCGATGTTCTGAGACAGTTTCCTTTCCCTGAAGATATAGGTTCCTTTGTAACTGAATCGCTCGTATGGAATCGCATCGCTCTAAGCTATAAGACCCGGTTTGTTAACCGATTGTGGGCTTATGCGGAATACCAACGCGATGGTCTCAGCAGGAGGAGCATTGAAATAAGGGCTAAATCACCTTACGCTGCCCGTTTGTATTACAAAGAGTTTCTTCAATTAGAAAAGAAACACGTTACGATCGGTCACCGATTGAGGGCATGCGCAAACTACGTTCGTTTTTCACTTCACGCAAGAACTCCTGTTAAAAATCTCATTCTGGAATGTCCCGAACGAGTGTTGTGCATTCTAGGCCTACTTTTGGGAGTATTGCTCTACTTCAGAGACGGGAGAATTCTTAGAAGGGCAAGAAAACAGCACTGTATCTGCTCTCTCTCAGAGTAGGTTGTGCACAACGCGTGATGTTAGCCCTTGCACAAGGTTTTGCCGAGCGAGGAGTGGAGGCGAAGCTTGTGCATACCGAGGCAGACGGTCCTTACCGAAATCATAGTCAGCGCCTACGTTAACCTCGTCGACTCCACGCAAAGCACGTGGCTTAGAGGCTACCTGCCCTGCTGCGCCATCTCCGTGGCTTTCGCCTCAATGTCCTTGTTTCAGAATCGGACGACGCAAATGCGATTGCCAACCTTGCATCCAACATAGCTAAGGTCCCTTGATTGTTCCGCGTGTCAATCGCACCCTGTCTCGCTGGGCAGACGGAATCGTAGCTTTGTCCCGAAGCGTTAGGGATAACGTAGCCAGAACGCTGCGCCTGCCGCGAGAACGCACCCGGGTTATCTACATTTCTGTAGCAACGCACGACTTATTGACAATAGCTGAGCAACCGATAGACCATTTACGGTTTCAGCAGGAAGCACTGCCAGTTATTCCTGTGTTTAGACAATTGACTACACCGAAAGACTTCGCTACACTCATTCGCGGTTTGTCGAAGGTAAGACAAAACATGAACGCGCCTCCTCAGCCTACCGGAAGGCGAGCAGCGTAGCGAACTAACCGAACCCGTTTCTCGAACTAACACTGAAGCATGAGGAAGTGTGCTTGGCTTTGTTAGCAATCGTTATGCACATGTGAAATGCTTAATAGCAATTGTGCTCTTATCTGAACGGAGAAGCTTTGGAAATGTATTGGTAGAAGCTATGGCATGTGATCCCCTGTCGTCTCAACCGATTGCCCATACTGACCGGGGGAGATTGTGGAAGACGGTAGGAGCGGGCGGCGAATCGCAGAAGTCCCCCCAGAAGCCTTAGCAGAGGGTATC
Organism: uncultured bacterium; assembly: GCA_937132045.1. Classification (GTDB taxonomy): domain Bacteria; phylum Armatimonadota; class HRBIN16; order HRBIN16; family HRBIN16; genus HRBIN16. The sequence continues at coordinate 2,936 of CAKZNX010000235.1, read as the reverse complement.
GTAGATACGGCGTCGCTCCCTTGTGCTACCGCGCGACATCGACGGACTGGAAGTCATCGAACTCCAGCCCGGAGTGCCGGTGGAGTAAGTCATTCCACACCGAAGGGCGTGGGGTGACGCAATTCGGCTTCGGGGCGGGCACGCTCGATGCTGTCCACGTAGGCAACGTTCTCGGTGTTGATCACCACAGGTCGCTTGGGCGAAAAACCGCGATAGGCGAGAACCGGTTTCTCCTGTGCGAGCTGCTCTTGCCACCACTGCACAGCCGCATCGAGACTGTCCGCCTCGATGATAACATCCAGGTGGTGTCCGCTGATGAAGTGCACGGTGCTGAAGAACTCCATTGTTCGTTCTCTCCTTCCTTGCGCACGCTTCCGCCACACACTTTCGCCTCAGCCCACTGCAATGCCTGCAATCCGTTATAAACTGAGCTCCACGCGCATACCATCGTACGCCAGCTCGATTCCCTCAGGTAGCAACGCATTCGTCGAGACGTGGTCGTAGTCATGCGACAGATGCACGAAAGCAGCACGTTTGGGCTGAAGACGCCGCACGACCTCTATTGCCTGCTCCAGATGGTAGTGCGTCGGGTGCGGTTCATAGCGCACGGCATCGAGGAACAGCCACTGCAGCCCCTGCAATCGCTGTTCGGTGTCGGGAGGAATGTGGGAAACGTCGGTGACGTAGGCGAAACCGCCTACCCGGAACGCCAGGATCGGCAGATCACCGTGGTACACGCGAAGCGGTTCTACCTGTGCCCCGCACAGTGGCAGGCTCCCATTCAGCGGGTGCAGAAGCAGTTGAGGCTTTCCCCCTGCCGCCTGCGTGGGCATGAACACGTACGAAAAGGCACGCCGGATGGTGTCCAGCACCTCCGGCTCGGCGTAAATGGGCATCGCTCCACCCTGCAGTTCGTTAAACCGGCGAATATCATCCAGCCCGAACAGATGGTCGGCATGTGCGTGCGTGTACAGCACGGCGTCCACCCTGTCTACCCCAAATCGGATGCACTGCAGGCGCAGTTCGGGCGGGGTGTCCACCAGCACGTTGCCGTGTGGCAGTTCAAGCAGAATACAGGGACGGGCGCGCTGGTTGCGCGGGTCCTCAGAAGTACACACACAACAACGACAACCGATCATCGGCACGCCGTGCGACGTGCCGCTTCCCAGTACCAGCACAGAGGCTTTGCTCATAGCAGGTGAAATATACCATATACGGCGAATATCTCTCAACGGAATGCGTATGCGTACACGAAAAGCACAGATTATCTCTGCCGTGATTGTGGCTGCAGGGGCATTATTGTTCGTGCTCTGGAGAATCATTCTGTTCTTGGGAGGAACGGGCATGCAGGAGGCAACCAGCATTTCTCCATCCATTCGCCTGAACACCATCGGCTACCTGCCAGACTATCCCAAGCGGGCATCTGTCGCACACAGGTTCGAGCGTTTCGCCGTCGTGCGCGTTAGCGACGGCAGGACAGTGTACGAGGGCGAGGCTTCGGGACCGGTGACCAATTCCGATACCGAAGAGCAGATATACATTGCCGATTTCAGCGCGCTGAAGTCACCCGGCGAATACCGGCTGGAGATACCGGGCGTTGGCTCATCGCCGACGTTCCGAATCGGGGCGAATGTGTACGCTGCCCCGTTTGTCACCGCAACACGGGCGATGTATCTGTGGCGCTGTGGCACGGCAGTGTCGGGAAAGCACGGAGAGGATATCTTTGCACATGGCGCGTGCCATCTGGAAGATGCCTACATGGACTATGTGGGCGGCGGCAATACCCGCAAGGACACCACCGGCGGCTGGCACGACGCAGGCGACTACAACAAGTATGTGGTGAACGCCGGTGTGACGGTGGGCGTGATGCTGAGAGCCTGGGAGGATCTCGGCACTCGCCTGCGCCGGGTGCGTCTCGACATCCCCGAGTCGGGAGGCAAACTGCCCGATTACCTCGCCGAGATCAAGTGGGAGATAGACTGGTTGCTCAAGATGCAGGCGGAAGACGGCAGGGTGTACCACAAGGTGAGCACGCGCAATTTCGGCGGCTTCATCCCGCCTGAAGCCGAGAAGGAGCCCCGCTATCTCGCCGGTTGGAGCACCGCCGCCACCGCCGATTTCGTGGCAATGACCGCTGCGTTTGCGCGCGCTGTACAGCCGTACGACCGCGCTTACGCCGACCGCTGTTTACAGGCTGCGCTGAAGTCGTGGCAGTTCCTGCAGAAGAACCCGCAGAACATCCCCGCCGACCTGCGAGGCTTCAGCACGGGTGCATACCAGACGAATGACCCGGATGACCGCCTGTGGGCTGTAGCGGAACTGTGGGAGACCACCGGAGACCCCGAACTCCTGAAGGACCTGGAACAGCGCATTCGGGAACAGCGGGCGCAGGTGGATCAAATCTTCGACTGGGGCGACGTGCGCAACCTGGGCTTGATTACCTACCTGCTATCGCGTCGTAACGGCAGGGATAGCGCTCTGGTTGCACAGGTAAGGAGCAACCTGCTGGCGACCGCTGACCGCATCGTACAGACCGCCCAATCGCACGGCTACGCGCGTCCGCTGGGCACCACATACTACTGGGGATGCAACGGCGCAGTGGCAAGACAGTCCGTGCTGCTATACGCCGCATACAGGCTCACGCGGAAGACCGAATACCTGCATACCATCGCCGACGCGCTGAACCACCTCTTCGGACGCAACTACTTCGGGCGTTCGTTCGTGACCGGACTGGGCTACCGTCCGCCCATGCGCCCGCACGATCGTCGCTCGGGCAGTGACAAAGTAGATGCACCGTATCCCGGTTATCTGGTTGGTGGAGCCGAGCGCAACGCGAAGGACTGGCGCGACGAGGAGGCAGACTTCCGCACCAACGAGATTGCCATCAACTGGAACGGTGCGTTGATTTACGCGCTCGCAGTGTTCGTGTAGGCGCT
>CAKZNX010000234.1 GCA_937132045.1 uncultured bacterium | reverse complement strand
GTATCGGCGCTTACCCCCTCTTTCAGCAAGTTATCACGCGCCTGAGCGGTGGGCGCGAAGTGAAAGTCGGCGATGGCACCCGCCAGTTTGCGGTTCATCTCCTCGGGGAAGGGGTTGTACTTGTGATGGGTGCGCAAACCCGCTTCCACATGCCCGAACGCCACCTGATGGTAGAACGCAGCCAGCGCCGCGACGAAGGTGGTGGTGGTATCGCCCTGCGCCAGCATCACCTGCGGCTTCTCCCCGCGCAGAAGGCCATCCAGTCCCTCCAGCACGCGCATCGTCACCTGAGTGAGGGTCTGACCGTGCTGCATGATGTTCAGGTCGTGGTGCGGCGTGATGCCAAACACCTGCAGAACCTGGTCGAGCATCTCGCGGTGCTGTCCGGTGACCACAATTCTCACCTGAACGCGCGGTTCGCAGCGCTGAAGCTCCATTACCACGGGTGCCATCTTCACCGCATCGGGGCGCGTGCCGAAAACCGTCATCACCTGCAGGGGAGCGGACATCGAAGGTTACCTCGTCATCCGGTAGAGGGTAAATGCAGCGACGCTGAACATCAGCCCTATCCCCCAGATGACAATCACCGCGCGTCGGTGTCCCAGCCTCCCTACCAGCCAGTGGTGGAAGTGCCGCATATCCGCCTTGTGCAGGGGCTGGCGCGCCACGATTCGGCGCGATACCACAAAGAAGGCATCGAGGAAAGGAACCCCCAGCACCAGTAGCGGCACCAGCACCGAGATGGCTGCGGCGACCTTGAACGTGCCCACCACGGACAGCGTCGCCAGCACGAATCCGATGAATTGCGCACCGACCGTGCCCATGAAGATAGATGCTGGGTTCATGTTGTGTCGCAGGAAGCCGATGCACGCCCCCGCCAGCGCGGCAGCAGGAACGGCTATCGTCATCTGCTCTTCAGCGACCGCCATCAGGGTAAGCGTGCTGGCGGAAATCGCCGCCACACCCGCCGCCAGTCCATCGAGTCCGTCGATGGCATCCACCGTCTTGGTCACCACGAACACCCACAGGGCGGTTACCGGCACACTCCAAAGCCCCAGCGGTACCCAGTATTCGGGGCGATACTGCCCGGGCATGAGCGGGGCGAGTGGATGCGTGACTCCCAGGATGCGGATACCGAACCACGTCAGCGCGATCCCGGCACCCAGCAACACCGCCATCTGCCACAGCGGAGGCGCCTGCTTTTTATCATCGTACATGCCGAACAGCGCGATGACCGTACCCAGCACCAGGATTGCGGCGAGAGCATCGCTCCACAAATCCAGCCACAGCGCCATCGGTACCACCGCCGCCCAGAAGCCCAGATAGATAGCGATGCCTCCCCAGCGCGGCGTGGGCTTCCGGTGCACCCGGCGTGCGTCCGGCTGGTCGATCACGCCCATCCGGGTGGCAAATCTGCGCACCGCCGGCGTCAACAGCGTCGTCGCCAGCATGGCGATGAGAAAGGTGAAGAAGGCTACTCTCACCAGCGATTCCCCCTATCGCTCTCGTTTGCCGAGGGAAATCCGTTCCGGAACGCCATCGCGCAGGCGCACCAGCTCCATCCCCGCTTCCTCGAAGAGCTCCATCGCGAAGGGGTCGGGATAGTCGCCCTCAAACACCACCCGTACGATGCCCGCGTTGATAATCATCTTCGCGCAGGCATTGCACGGCTGGCAGGTGACGTATACCGTGGCGCCTCGCGTGGACACACCGTTCAGCGCAGCCTGCAGGATCGCATTCTGTTCCGCATGGAGCGCACGCTGGCAGTGACCGTCCACAATCTTGCACCCCACTTCGGTGCAGTGTGCCAGTCCGTGCGGTGCTCCGTTATAGCCAGTGGTGAGGATGCGTCTGTCCAGCACGATGACCGCCCCTACCGAGCGCCTTGGGCAGGTGGCACGGGTGGCGACCTCCTTGGCGATGCGCATGAAGTACTCATCCCACGATGGTCTGGTATCGCCCATGATATCCCCCACTTACTCGATTATGCCAGAACCGGGAACTGGTCGCAGAGGGCGAGCACCTCAGAGCGGATCGCAGCCAGTTCCGCCTGACTCTCCGGAGTTTCCAGCGTTCGCGCAATCAGGTCGGCGATGGTCTGCATCTCCGGTTCCGCCATGCCGCGCGTGGTCACCGCTGGCGTTCCCAGCCGGATACCGCTGGTGACGAAAGGCTTCTCGGGGTCGTAGGGTATCATGTTGCGGTTGACGGTGATATGCACGCTGTCCAGCACCACCTGTGCCTTGCGTCCCGTGAGCCGATGTGGGCGCAGGTCTATCAGCATCAGGTGGTTATCGGTGCCGCCGGAGACCAGTCGGAATCCACGCCGACCCAGCGCCTCCGCCAGCGCACGAGCGTTGCGCCGCACCTGGCTCTGGTACAGTTTGAACTGCGGCTGAAGCGCCTCCTTGAAGCACACTGCCTTCGCCGCAATCATGTGCATCAGCGGTCCGCCCTGCATCCCGGGGAAGACGGCTTTGTCAATCGCCTGCGCGTATTCCGCCCTGCAGAGTATCAATCCCCCTCGGGGTCCGCGCAGGGTCTTGTGGGTGGTGGTGGTGACGAAGTCTGCATACGGTAGGGGCGAAGGGTGTTCGCCCGCCGCCACCAGCCCGGCGATATGCGCCATATCCACCATGAACTGTGCGCCCACCTCATCGGCTATCTGGCGGAAGGCTGCGAAGTCAATCACCCGTGGATAACAGCTGGCGCCCGCCACGATGAGCTTCGGGCGATGTTGAAAGGCGAGGTCGCGCACCTGATCGTAGTCGATCTCCTCGGTGTCGGCGCGTACCCCGTAGTGCACAGCGCGATAGAGCGTGCCGGAAAAATTGACAGGGCTGCCGTGCGTCAGATGTCCGCCCATCGAAAGGTCCATGGCGAGGAAGGTGTCGCCGGGCTGAAGCACCACGCTGTATACCGCCTGATTCGCCTGAGCGCCCGAGTGGGGCTGGACGTTGACGTGTTCCGCACCGAACAGCTGCTTCGCCCTCTCGATGGCAAGGCTCTCCACCACATCCATGTTTTCGCAGCCGCCGTAATAGCGTTTCGCGGGATAGCCCTCGGCGTATTTGTCGGTCATCACCGAGCCCATTGCCTCCAGCACCGCCTTGCTGGCGATATTTTCGGAGGCAATCAGCTCGAGGTGGTTGTGCTGGCGTTTCTTCTCGTTCTCGATGGCTGCGAATACTTCGGGGTCCACTTCCGATAGCGGAGCGGTTCGGTGATATTGCATATAAAGGCGGTTATCCAGAAGACTCACGTTCCGACTCTCCCTCGAAATGGCGTTTCTCCAGCGCTTTCACCTTGTGCACACGGCGGGCATGGCGCTCCTCGTTGGTAAAGGAAGCATTTAGGAAGGCGCTGACGATATCCATTGCCAGTTCCGCACCGACAATTCGCCCACCCATACACAATACGTTCGCATCGTTATGCTGACGAGCCAGGCGCGCGGTAACCGGATCCTGCGCATGAGCAGCCCGGATACCTTTCACTTTGTTCGCACTGATGCACATGCCTACACCCGTGCCGCAGATGAGTATACCCAAATCACATTCGCCGAGCGCAACGGCGGTCGCCACCATCAGCGCAAAGTCGGGATAGTCGCACGGCGAGTCGGTGTGAGTGCCGAAGTCGCGCACCGTGATACCCTGTTGCTGCAGGTAGGAGCGTACGATGTTTTTCAGGTGGTAGCCCGCGTGGTCCGCGCCTAAACCGATAATCATAGACAGCCCTCCCGGCAGGATAGCAGGAGTATTGTAACATGAGCAAAGGCGGTGATGCAACCTACCTCTGCCGACGGATACGCACGCCCGTTGCCGCCGCCGCGACACGCATGGGAGGCAGCAGCTTGCGCACGGTAACCTCTACAGCTGTCGCCGGAAAGTGGTACAGGATGTCCTCGGCGATGCGCTCTGCCAGCGTCTCGATCAGCCGGAACTGGTTCTCTGTGCCGATCGCAAGCACGCGCTTTGCCACCGCGGAGTAATTGATGGTGTGGCTCAGCTCATCGGTCTGAGCGGCGCGGCGAATATCTGTCTCCAGCAGGATATCGATGCTGTAACGATGTCCTACCGCCTGTTCCTCGTCCGATGCGCCGTGGTAGGCGTGAAAGGTGATCCCTTCAATCAGGATGGTGTCTGGCATCTCTCAACTCTCACGGAAACCGATTCGTCGGTTGATAATATCTCGGTGCGCTCCTGCGGAGTGAACTCCAATCCATAATCCACGAGATCCTCAGCGGTGGTTCCCAGTTCAACCACATGTGGTCGACGCACGTACTAACCGAGAATCGCGGTTACCCACTGGTGAAAACGCAGTTCTAGCGCATAGCGTCGGCATTTCCCGACGTCAGCGTCCAGATTCTCTATCCATCTCGTCAACTGCTCCACAGTCTCCTTAAGCCCGCGAACCTCCTGAAGAAGCTGCCGGTGGCTCTCTTCTATCCAGTCCAGACACTGAAGAGACTGCTGATGGCTTTCGCTCAAACAATCAATGCCCGCCTCCCGGCGGTCCAGGCGTTGTATGGCGCGCTCGTGGCTCTCAGCAAGCGGGTCAGCGCAGCGTCGACGCGCTCCATGCGCCCGGGAATCTGCTTTTCCTCTTCGGTAAGGAGCACGTCGCGCAAGCGGTCTCTCCACTTCGGATGCTCCTGCAGGATTCGTATATGGTCGTCAATCTGCTATCTGCATCGCGCTTCACCAACCAGATACGCTGACGGACAATGGCACGCGCACGCCATCCACAGTCTGATTGTACCTCACCGAAGTTGAACCCGGATGGTGGGCACCGAGTAGACCCACACCTCACCCAGCAAGCCAGAAGGGCGCAACGCTCCGTCCTTCGTCCAGTGCTTCCATGTGGTGAATGTGAGCCTCTGGGGAACGGGTCGGGGTTTGCCCTCCAGGAACCATGCGGGGAACGCCCTGAGCCGACTTCCTTCCCACTCGCAGTCGTCAGGATATTGCTCGTCGCCGATCAGGCGGTTCACCCACAGGTTGGTGACGCGCACCTCCAGCCGGTTCGCGCCCGGACGCACTACGCCGGTTACCTCCACGCGGAACGGTGGCTTCCAGAGGATACCCAGGTACTTGCCGTTCAGCCACACCTCGCAAAGGTTGCGCACCTCGCCGAGCGAAAGGTACACGCGCCGGTTGGCGGAAAGCATCGGCGTGGGAACATGGAGGGTCTTTTCGTAACGGGCGGTGCCGGAGAAGTAACGCACCCCCGGGACTGAATGCTCTGTCCACGACATCAGCCGTTCAAACACCACGTGCTCCGGAGCGCCCCATCCCCTGGGGAAGTGCACGTCCCATCTGCCCTCGATCTTGAGGCTTTGCAGGGGGGTATCCGCCTTCACCGTGACCACCCGTCCTGACGACGCACGCAGTTCCACCGTGGCAGCCTGCCATGCCAGCACTTCGATCTGATCGGAGGAGACACGTCGCAGAGTGAAGGCAGGTAAAACACCGGCTCCCTCACGCTCGGGGATGTTGAGCTCAGCGTTTTCATTAACTTCCACCGTGTAGTTCTTCCCGTCCAGCGTGTACTCCACTCGCAGGCGTTTGTAATGCTGGGGCGTGGGGTCACCTCCCATCGTGCTGTTGTTCACGTTAACGGAGATGTTGCCGTTATGCACGAGGGATTGCAGGATGTTGGTGACATCGGCACCGCCTGCACCGTCCACCGCCTCGTACACCGCACGACGGATAACGAGCTGTTGCGGCTTGCGCTGGACAACAGTACCTGGCGTGCGCACCGATACCACGTGCAACATTCCCTGTGCAGGCTTCCGGAACACCACGAAGACTGAACCAGCGGGGTCGAGCCGCAGCGGCACCACCGTTCGCCCGCCTTCCACTCGGTACACCGGCGCGATTTCGATGACGCCGGTATCGGGGTGCCACAGCTCGGGGACTTTGCCCGTCACACGGAAGGAGACCTCCACCTCTTCCGTACGCTGACGCTGGTTGGACACGAAGTAGATGTCCGTGTTGCCAACAACGCGATGGATGAACTCGAGACGACTGCCGTAAGGGGCTTCGAAGTCGGGCAATACCTTCATCTCGGCGAGAACCTGTTCCACCGGCTTGCCCCATATCACCCTGCCTTTACCGTAGCGGTGTTCCTTCACCGTCACGCCGTCGCAGTTGCCCCACACCTCCTCAGCAAGGCGACGAACCGCTTCATCACAGCGGGGATACCCGCTGAGGCTCGGCGACTTCTCTGGCT
>CAKZNX010000233.1 GCA_937132045.1 uncultured bacterium | reverse complement strand
CATCCCCGACGCCTCGACGTGGATGCTGTTCCTGTCGGGTGTTCCGGCGGTGTTGATGCTTCGCCGCAAGCGCTCGTAACTGCATGAACGCCAGCCTGCGGGGCACGTGCCCCGCAGGCTTCCAAAACAGCCGCTACCACAAAAAGTGAAGGAAAGCGCCGTGCTGCAGAGACCAACTGCCTATCGGCGCTTTCTTCATTTGCAGACTGGATCGAGCATCTTCTCGCGATAAAGGTTGAACGCGCACAGCGCCCGCACCCCCAGCAGCCGTGCCGTCTCGTAGGTGTCCAGCTTGGTACGCGGGTTCACTTTGCCAATGGTGCATCGCCGTGCCAGACGGTCATACAGACGACAGCGCGCACAGGTGACCCGTCTGATGCCCTGTGTTTCCATCGCCTCAATTCAGGCGGAACTCTCCGACGAACACGCTGTTCTCCTCGGCGCGCTGCCACACGGTACCCAGCTGCCTGTCACGGTAAGCGGCGAGTTTGGCGGATGCCACCTCAGCCTCCAGAATCGGCGCCAGCGGCTGATACCACACCTGATGCGGCTGCACACAGTGCTTGCACGGATAGCGCGACACCTGAAGGGTGGCAACGCCCGATGCCTCCACCGACATTTGCCGCTCCTGGCGGGCAAAGCGGATGGGCACTGCCTTCACCGAGCGAATCTCGCCCAGCAGATCTCGATAGCGCACGTTGAACAGACGTGTGATAGCATCCCTCTGCGCCTGGCTAGCTCGAGCATCGATGTACAGTACGCTCCTGCGCTGGGCAGACGGTTCAGCCAGGTTGTTGTCTGCAACCACCGCCGTCAGCACGGAGACACCGCTCAAGTCGGTACCGTTCCACTTACCTTCGCGGATGTGCCAGAAAAGCAGCGCCTCGCGTCCAGCGGTGACGTATTCGCCAGAGTAGTGGCATCCGCCTGCGTACACACTGCAGGTGCGCGCCTCGATGTAGTCGCCGCGCAGGGACTGCGCCCAGCCGGGCAGAGCGGATAGCGTGACCAGCAGAGCGACCCACATGCACCTCATGTCTTGCCACCTCCCAACAGTCTTGTATTTAGTATACCTAAACATCCGGGCAAATAGGGGTTATTCTCCGCGGCGGGGTATAATGAGGTTGGAAACGATCGCAGGTGCTGGGTGTGCGTGAGGATGTTTCATACAGGCTCCGCGGATGGCGTCTGGAAACCTAACCCCCTGCCCCTTCCCTGCGCGGGAAGGGGAGTCGGCGCCTCTCACCGCGTCGGGGAGAGGTCTGGAGAGGGGTTTGGAGTGGCTTGCGACAGCGTTTCTGCGGACGACCTCGGTACCTGCGAGGGTTTTTGAAACATTCTCGGTGTGCGGAACAGTGAGGCAGCTGGCGAAAAAGGTTCGTATCATCCTGGAAATAATCAAGTTCGAGCATACGGTGTTTGCGCTACCGTTTGCTCTGCTCTCGGCGCTGGTGGCAGCTCGTGGTATACCGGAAGGGCGCACGCTGGGCTGGATTCTGGTGGCAATGGTGGGGGCACGCAGCGCTGCGATGGCCTTCAACCGCATAGCCGACCTGCACTATGACGCGCTCAACCCGCGTACGGCGAACCGCGCTCTCCCTCGCGGCGTACTGCCGGTGGGGCAGGTGACAATGTTCACCGTCGCGTCGTCGGCGGTGTTCGTGTCTGCCGCATGGCAGCTGAACCCTCTCTGTTTTGCGCTTTCGCCGGTTGCGCTTGTCTGGATATTCGCCTATTCCTACACCAAGCGCTTCACTTCGCTCAGCCATCTGTGGCTTGGTCTCAGTCTTGGCATCGCCCCGGTGGGGGCGTGGCTGGCAGTGCGGGGACAGTTCGACCTGGTGCCGGTTCTGTTGTCGCTGGCTGTGATGCTGTGGACGGCGGGGTTCGACATCATCTACAGTCTGCAGGATGTGGAGTTTGACCGGCGCGTCGGTTTGCGCTCTCTTCCCCAGACGCTGGGCGAGGCGCGTGCACTGTGGCTGTCACGGCTGATGCATATGGGTATGGTGGGAATTCTGCTGGCGGTCGGGCAGATGGCGCAGCTGAGCTGGGGTTATTACGCAGGGGTGGCTGTCGCGGGCACGCTCATCGCCTACGAGCAGAGCCTCGTCAAGCCGCATGACCTCAGTCGGGTGAATCTCGCCTTCTTCACCCTGAACGGGTGGGTCAGTGTGCTTCTCTTCCTCTTTACCCTGATGGATTGGTGGGCATTCTGGAGGTAGTGGGATGACCATTGGCAGTGTGCCGTATCTGAACGCCAGTCCGCTTGTCGCCTGGTTTCGCACGCAGGTGGGCAGGAAAAGCGGGATCGAGGTGGTGAGCGGTGTGCCATCGCGCCTCGCGCAGATGCTCCGAAACGGCGATGTGGCGTGTGCGCTGGTCTCTTCGATTGAGCTGTTTCGTCATCCTGAGTGGCAGGTGGTATCGGACATCGCCATCGCGAGTACGGGCAGGGTGCTGAGTGTGCGCCTCTTCTCGCGAGTGCCGCTGGAACGGGTTCAGTCGGTGGCGCTGGATACCAGCTCGTTGACCTCCTCCGCGCTGGTGCAGGTGCTTTTCGCGCACTGGTGGCAGGCACAACCCGAATACATCCCCTGCCTGCCCGAACTCGACCTGATGCTCAAGCAGGCGGATGCCGGTTTGCTCATCGGGGATAGGGGAATGCTGACGCGCTCCGAGGGATTGGTGGTGGCTGACCTCGGTGAGGAGTGGTACCGGTGGACGGGTTTGCCGTTCGTGTGGGCGCTGTGGCTGGGACCGGTGGAGCGCCTCACTCCGCAGCTGACCGATGCGCTGTTACGGGCGCGCGATTGGGGGCTGGAGCACATCGACGAAGTCATCGATGCCGAAGTGGAGCGTCTGGGACTGGACGAGGCGCTGGCTCGTCAATACCTCTGCGAGGTCATGCAGTATCGGCTGACGCCCGCACACAAGGAGGCTCTCGCGCGGTTTGGTGGGGAGTGCCGTCGCCTCGGGCTGGTGTTATGAGCGGCGATAGCCGCCTTCGCCCCGCAGTTCCTCTACCGCATCGGCGTGCAGATGGTTCAAGGGGATGTTCGCCATCCGCGCGAGTATCACCAGCCGGCAGCTCATCTCGAAAGACTCCACCCGCATCAGCACGTCGGGGATGGACTGGTGGAAGGTGATCACTCCGTGGTTCGAGAGGATGACCGTCTCGTGGTCGCGCACTGCGTCGCCAACCGCTTCCGCTATCGCCTGAGTGCCCGGACGAATATACGGCACACGCGCTACCCTGCCCACGTAGAAGACGTTCTCGATGTTCAGGTCGGTGGGGACATGCAGGCTGGAACAGGCAATCAGCGTGGCGTACGGCGGCGAAACATGCACAATAACCTGCGCATCTGAGCGCGTGAGGTAGAGGGCGCGGTGCATCGGGGTCTCCACGGAGGGGCGTGCGCCCTCGTATTCGTCCGAGAGCAGATGGCACAGCGTGGTTTGTTCGGGCTGAAGTTCGCCCAGCCACGCGCCCGATGCGGAGATGAGAAAGCGAGACTCACCGACACGCAGACTGATGTTACCGGAGGTGCCCCAAGCCAGCCCCCTCTGCGCCAGGGCATGCCCCAGTTCGCAAAGCTTCTGGCGGTAGCTATCCAGATTCATCGGTTCTGAGCACATCCCGAACGCGACGCACCGTGCGACGCAACCTTTCGCGGAGGTTTGCCACGGGTTCACGCAGATATGGGAACTCGCCTCGTTGATACACGATGCGCCCGCCCACCATGGTCAGCACCACATCCGCGCCCGACGCCGAGAAGACCACTGCAGCGCAGGCATCATGCACAGGGAAATGGCGCAGCTTGTCCAGCGACAGCACACAGATGTCTGCCTGCTTGCCCGGCTCCAGCGTGCCGATGCGCTCCTTCATTCCCAGCGCCCTAGCGCCGCCAGCGGTTGCCAGCTCGAGCGCCTTGCGAGCGGTCAGGTACGAACCGTCTGCCTGCCTGCCGCGCTGTAGCATCAGTGCGCACCGCATCTCGAGAAACATGTCCAGCGTGTTGTTGCTCACCACGCTGTCGGTGCCCAATCCCACCCGAACGCCCTGCGATAGCCAGCCGTCCAGAGGAGCGACACCGTTGTACAGCTTCGCGTTGGACTGCGGACAGTGCGCCACCGCGGTCTGGGTGGAAGCGAACCAGTCGGCATGATGCGAGTCGGTATGCACGCAGTGCACCAGCAGGGTCTTTTCATCCAGCCAGCCGTCCTGCTGAAGAATCTGGATAGGATGGGCGTGTGGTGTCTGCCATGGGATACCGCGGTCAGCATACATCTGCGCAATTTCGCCTTTGCCTTCGGTCAGCAAGTCCACTTCGGCGCGCGACTCGGCGGCGTGGATACACACCGGGTAGCCATGCTCGCGGGTGTAGTGACGCAGAGCGTACAACACGGCGGGGCGGAGAGTGTACAGTGTGTGCGGGGCAACACCGATCTCCACCGCACTGCCTCGGGCGGCGCGTTGGAGCCACTGCAGGCGGTCTTCCAGCTGGCGCAGGACTGCCGCAGCGTCCGAGTCGGGTTCGACGGCGAACACTTCCTGATACACCCGACCGCGCAAACCCACCTGAAGCATTGCGTACAGCGCCGCGCCGGTATCCGTGGTGTCGGCAAGGGTGGTGGTGCCGGATGCACATGCCTCCAGTGCGCCCCACAGCGCGGAGTCGCGAAACTCCTGCTCGGTGAGCAGCTCCTTCAGCCTGACCAGCTTGCGAATCCACGCGAAGAAGGGCAGGTCCTCCAGCACGCCCCGAAAGGCGGTTAGCTCCAGATGGGTGTGGGTGTTCACCAGCCCGGGCAGAATGACTGCCTCGCCCAGTTCCAGCACGTCTGTGCCACCGCGAATGCCAGAGCGCCGCCGCACGTCCACAATCGTTCCGTTCTGGACGACGACCTCGCCCTCCTTAATGGGGTTTTGGGCGACCGGTAACACCCAATCTGCGCGCAAGATCATAACGGCATGGACCACGCTCGGTCGAGATCAAAGTACGTTATATTTTTGGCATGTCCGTCGCCAAACAACACATTGTATCGGTAACCGCGGTAGCGGTTCATATCGAAACATTCCAGCCGGGTGCGCATAATCCCTTCGCTGCCGTGCCAGGCACCGCTGCTGTCCATGATTACGTTGATCTCAGAGGGATACTGGAAGCCGGACAGCATCATTTGCCGGAAGGCGATTTCGGTGCGGAAGACATAGCTCGTGCCGAACTTCTGGTACGAGGAAGGCGTGGTATCCAGCGGTTCGCAATTGAAGTCCTGATACACGTATCCGTGGTCCGAAGGGCACTTCCATATTTCTTGGCTTCGGCAGTAAGGCAGAAGCACCTCGTGGAGCATCGGCATGTATGGAATCCACTGCTGCCACTGCGGATAGTCGCTCCAGATCTGGGGCGTGTAGCGGTCGGTTGCGTCCACCGCCCACGGGTAGCGCTCGTCGTAGTCGTCGGCGTACATCATGATCGCCATGCCGATCTGTCGGATGTTGGACAGGCAGGCGGTTTCACGTCCCTTCGCACGCGCGCGGGCAAAAACGGGGAACAGCAGTCCTGCCAGCAGGGCGATGATGGCGATGACCACCAGTATCTCGATCAGGGTAAATCCTGCGCGACGCCACATCATGGTTCCTCCTCAGGTTCAGGTGGGTTCCGAAGCGGCTCGGATAAACGCCTGCATCAGTCGTTGCGTTGCTTCCGCCTCGGGATCCAGCTCTGGATGCCATTGTACCCCGATAATAAAGCGCGCGTCCTCCAGCTCGATGGCTTCGATCACCTCGTCGGGAGCGGTAGCGGTCACACGGAAACCCGGCGCAGGTTCGCGCACCGCCTGATGGTGCGAGCTGACGATTTCCACCACACGTTTGCCGAGGATGTTCTCCAGCCTGCTTGCTCTGCTGAGGTGAACGACGTGGCAGGCGTGTGGCTCACTCGACGAGGTTCGCCGGTGTGGTCTGGGATGTTCGAACTCCGAAGGGATGTCCTGAATCAGCTTGCCACCAAACGCTACGTTAAGCAGCTGGCAACCGTAGCAGATGCCCAGCACCGGCTTGTTCAGCTCCTGAAACCGCCGCACAAGCGCCATTTCGAAGCGGGGACGGTCTTCGGGTAGCGCATCGGTTTTGGGGTGCGGCGGCTCTCCGTACAGGTCTGGAGGAATGTCTCTGCCACCGCTGACGATCAGACCGTCCAGCACGGAAGCATAGCGCTCGATGAGGCTGTCC
>CAKZNX010000232.1 GCA_937132045.1 uncultured bacterium | reverse complement strand
CTCTGCTTGTGCTGGGTGGAATGGAAGGCGTGCAGATGTTACGTCTCGTGCTCCTCGTAGCGCTGTTTCAACGAGGCGACCACCGACGGGTCTGCCAGCGTGGTGGTATCGCCCAGTGCGCGTCCTTCGGCGATGTCGCGCAGCAACCGGCGCATAATCTTCCCCGAGCGCGTCTTGGGCAGCTCGGAGGCGAACAGGATGTCGTCGGGGCGAGCGATGGGACCAATCTTCTGCACCACGTGCTCTTTCAGCTCGTCCACCATTTCGCTGCCAGCGCGATAGCCCTCCTTGAGGGTCACGAAGGCGGCTATCGCCTGCCCTTTGATCTCGTGTGACTTGCCTATGACCGCTGCCTCTGCTACTGCCGGATGGTCTACCAGCGCAGATTCCACCTCCATGGTGCTGATGCGGTGTCCTGCCACGTTCATCACGTCGTCCACACGCCCGAGCAGCCAGTAGTATCCCTCCTCATCGCGCTTGCAGCCGTCCCCGGTGAAATAGATGTTCGGGAAGCGGCTCCAATACTGCTTCACGAACCGCTCGGGGTCGCCGTAGATGGTGCGCAACATGCCGGGCCATGGCTTCTTAATGACCAGATAGCCTCCTGCGCCCAACGGCACGGAGTTGCCCTGTTCGTCCAGCACGTCCGCCTCGATGCCCGGGAAGGGGCGTGTTGCCGAGCCGGGTTTGGTGGTGGTGATGCCGGGCAAAGGGGTAATCAGGATGTGCCCGGTCTCGGTCTGCCACCATGTGTCCACGATGGGGCACCGCTCACCGCCGATATACAAGTGGTACCACATCCACGCTTCGGGGTTGATAGGCTCGCCCACGCTGCCGAGCAGTCGCAGGCTGGACAGGTCGTGCTTCTGCGGGTACTGCGGTCCCCACTTCATGAAGGCGCGGATGGCAGTGGGGGCAGTGTACAACACAGTGACCCGATACTTCTCCACCAGCTCCCAGAAGCGGTCGCGGTCGGGGTAGTCGGGCGCGCCTTCGTACATCAGCACCGTGGCGCCGTTGGAGAGAGGACCGTACACCACATACGAGTGCCCGGTGACCCAGCCCACGTCGGCGGTGCACCAGAACACATCTTCGTCCTTGAGATCGAAGACCCACCTGGTGGTGGCGTAGACGCCGGTGAGGTAGCCGCCTGTGGTGTGGGCAATACCTTTGGGCTTACCGGTGGAGCCGGAGGTATACAGGATGTAGAGCAGGTCTTCGGATTCCATTCGTTCCGGCTCGCAGTGCATCGGCGCGTGTTCCATCAGGCGGTGCCACCAGTGGTCGCGTCCTTCCAGCATGGGCACGTGGGTGGCGTCCATCGCGCGGTTCAACACCACCACATGCTGAACCGTTGGGCAGTGTTCCACTGCTTCGTCGGTGGCGCGCTTCAGCTGCACGATGTTGCCGCGGCGGTATCCGCCGTCCGCAGTGATGACCACCCGCGCGCCACAGTCGTTGATTCGCTCGCGCAGAGCCTCTGCAGAGAACCCTCCGAACACCACCGAGTGCGGCGCACCAATACGTGCGCAGGCGAGCATGGCAATCGCCGCTTCCGGAACCAGCGGCATGTAGATGACCACACGGTCACCGCGATGCACGCCAAGGCGCTTCAGCACATTGGCGAACTTGGTGACCTCGCGATAGAGGTCCCAATAGGTGAGCACCCGTTCTTCGCCGGGCTCGCCTTCCCAGATGATTGCCGCTTTGTTGCGACGGGCTGTGCGCAGGTGTCGGTCGATACAGTTTACCGAGGCGTTCAGCTTGCCTCCCACGAACCACTGCGCGTGGGGCGGCTCCCACTCCAGCACCTTGTGCCAGGGCTCGAACCACTCCAGCTCGCTGGCAAAGCCTGCCCAGAAAGCCTCCGGGTCCTGTGCTGCCCGCTCGTAGATTGCGGGGTCGTTCACGTTTGCCTGTGCGCGGAAAGACTCAGGGGGTGGAAAATGGCGGTTCTCCCGCAGAAGGGCTTCGATAGCCGCATGTGCTCTGGTTGCTTCCGCAATGCCATCACTCATCGCAAAAAACCTCCTTGGCGCCGGAGATGTCACATTTTTGTTTAGCTAATATTTTACCACAGAAAGTGTATCTTCCTGCCGTCTGCAGGAGAAAAGGCGGCAGCGTCGAAGAGCATCAATGAACGGCTTTG
>CAKZNX010000231.1 GCA_937132045.1 uncultured bacterium | reverse complement strand
CGAAGCAATCCCCTTTCGCCCTCGTGTCATTGCGAGGAGTGCAGCGCCGAAGCAATCCCCGTCGCATCCCGTGAACCGCAAGAGATTGCTTCGCCTGCTGGCGCAGGCTCGCCATGACACCGGTTCGGAGGTTTCTCACAGCGCCTTTCATCACCTTGACACCCCTTCTGAGGTTCCGGTATACTATTGGGCGATTGAGAAATCCTTCGCGAACTGGCATGATGAAAAAGAGCCGGCGCATGTACGAACATCTTCCGCAGCCGCGTGGCAGGCGGTTTTTTATTGAGCAGGAGCGCGGAGTGACCGACGTC
The DNA here is from genome assembly GCA_937132045.1 of uncultured bacterium. Lineage (GTDB taxonomy): Bacteria > Armatimonadota > HRBIN16 > HRBIN16 > HRBIN16 > HRBIN16. The sequence continues at coordinate 9,187 of CAKZNX010000231.1, read as the reverse complement.
CGGGTGGAGGTCGGCTTGGCGCATGTACGGGTGCGCACCGGCTCGGGTGAGCCTTCGCTTCACCGCCACCTTCAGGTGCTCGATACGGTTGCTGCAGAGGGCATCAGCGTGTCGCTGGTGAAACTGCATGAAGACTGGTTGACCTTCGCGGTGAGCCAGCCCGATGTGCCCAGGCTTTCACAGTGCCTTGAGGCGCTTCGGCTCGAGCACAAAATTGTGCCAGACCTGGCGCTGGTGATCACCGTTGCCTCTAACATGCGCGATTCGGCAGGCGTGATGGCGCAGATTGCCGAAGCCCTGTGGGAGGCAGGCGCCCACATTATCGAAACGGGCGACGCGCATAACACCGTGCAGTGTCTGGTGCCGGAGGACCGTGCCTTCGCCGCTGCTCAGGCACTGCGTCGGCGGTTTCAGCTGGGGGAGGCGGCCTCGTGAAGATCCTCGTGATGAAGTTCGGCGGCACGTCGGTGGACTCGCAGGAGCATCGCGAGATCGCTGCCCGCAAGGTGATTCGTGCCAAAGAGGATGGCTTCGCGCCCGTTGTGGTGGTCAGCGCCATTGGCAGGCGCGGCGCTCCGTATGCCACCGATACCCTGATCGAGTTTCTGCGTGGCATCGACCCTTCCGTACCTCCCAACCCGCGTGAGCTCGACCTGATGATGGCGTGTGGGGAGATTATCTCCACCGTGGTGATGGCACACACCCTCAAGACAATGGGTTACGATGCTGTCGCCCTGACCGGCGGACAGGCTGGCATCATCACCGATAACGAATATGGCAATGCGCGGGTTCTGCAGATACACCCGCAGGCGATACGCCATCATCTGGAGTCAGGAAGGATTGTGGTGGTCGCGGGCTTTCAGGGGGTAGCGGAAGACAAACTGGGCTTTCATCCGGATATCACCACGCTGGGGCGAGGCGGAAGCGACACTACCGCCTCTGCGCTGGGTGCGGCGCTGAACGCCGTAGCGGTGGAAATCTACACCGACGTGGACGGCGTGAAGACCGCCGATCCCGACATCATTCCTGATGCCCGCACCCTTCCCGTCATCAGCTACGAAGAGGTTGCGGAGATTGCCCACCAGGGCGCGAAGGTACTGCATCCCCGTGCTGCCGAAATAGCAATGCTCCATAATATTCCCCTGTGGGTCAAAAGCACTTTTACCGACGAAACGGGCACGCTGGTCACCTCGGCTGAGGGCGCAGAGGGAGTGGACCTGCCGGAGGTCACCGGAGTGACCCACATCACCGGCAAGATTGTCTATCTGGTCTTCCACATCGGCGAGGTGCCGGAGAAGCCGGAGATCGAACTACAGCTGTACCGCCTGATGGCGCGTGCGGACGTGAACCTGTATCTGAACAGCTACAGTCACGACACGCTCAGCTTCGCCGTGCCGCGCGACCGCTGGGGGCTGGTGCAGAAGCTGCTGGACGGTCTGGTGATGCCGGTAGGTGCTCCACCGCAGAGGCTGGTCATCTTCCGGGTAGGCGAAAAGCCCAGTCGGGAGTACCAGCTGCAGAAACAGATGCTGGATGCCCTTGGCAACACGCTCTCTGTTCAGGAGATTGCGGTGGACGTGCTCGAGAACTGCACAATGGTTTCCCTGATTGCTGCCAAACTGAGCCGCCGTCCGGGGGTGATGGCACTGTTCCTTCGCACGCTGTACGACGCAGGCATTCAGGTGCTTCAGACGGCGGACTCCGAGATGTCGCTGTCCTGTCTGGTGAACGAGAGCGACGTGGAAAAGGCGGTGCGCGTGCTACATGAGCGGTTCGTCGCCGACCGAGCGTACGCCCAATAACGAACCGAAAGACGAGCAGGGTGAACAGCCTGTTCGCATACCGGAAATGCCGGAGCTTCCTGAGCCGCCGGAGGTTCGTACGCCGGATATCCGTCTTCCCAAGGCACCGCACAAGCCGGTCGCTCCTATCGGCAGGGGAATGCGTGCCATGGCGCTGGCGAGCACCATCGGCTTGTCGCTGGTGATACCGCCCGTACTGGGCTACTTCGCCGGTCGATGGCTGGATGGGCGCTTTGGCACCGAGCCGATCCTGTCGATGGTGGGGCTGATTGTGGGTATTGTGCTGGGTTTTGTGGAGATGGTACACATTCTGGGGCAGATCGAGCGCGAGGAGCGCAAAGAACGATAGCCGATGCAGGAACTTCGTATCGCTTACAGAAGCATAGCGTGGCTGGCTGCCATTGGGGGGTATCTGCTGTTACACTACCAGCAGTGGCACACAGGTGCAGGCTACCTGACGGGGGCGGCGTTCGCAGCGCTGGCATTGTGGAACCTTCAGCGTCTCTCTGAGGCGCTGGGTGCCACGGCAACTGCACCCGGGCGCTGGTGGTGGAAAAGCACCCTGTGGCGCTATCCGCTGATGCTGGCGATATTGTGGGTGGTGTCGCGACAGCCCATAACCTTTGTGATGGGTTTTGTGGCTGGAGTGACGCTGCTGCCCGTTTCGGCTGGTGTGCTGGTGTTGAAACGGGCATGGCGCCGCCCTGTGTGGCTGAGCGTGCGCTACTGGGCGCCCCGAGCGATACGTAAGTCTCGGCAGTTTTGAAGGAGGTCGTGAGAGGCGAAGTTGGAAGGTCATCATGCCAGTCCGTGGCTGTTTGCGGCGAACGCCGGGTTGGTGTCGGTGCTTCTTATGCTGGCGGCGATTGCAGGCACGCGGCGGATGCAGAGAGTGCCGGGCACTTTCTGGCAGAACGTCGCCGAGCAAACGGTGGAGTCGTTCCGTTACTTCGCGGTGAATGTGATCGGGTATGGCGGCGAAAAGCACGCGCCTTTTTTGGGCACGCTGTTTGTCTTCATTTTGGCATCGAACCTGATTGGGCTGGTTCCGGTGTTCAGCAAGGCAGCTCCAACGGCAAGCCTGAACACCACGATCGCCCTTGCCATCATCACCTTCCTGTACGTGCAGTGGCAGGGTATTCGCGCCAACGGCTTCGTCGGCTACCTGAAGCACTTCACGATGGGCACGCACTGGGCGCTGTGGCCCCTGATGGTGCCGCTGGAGATTATCAGTGAGCTGGCGAAGCCGCTGTCGCTGGCAATCCGTCTGTATGGCAACATGTACGGGAAGGAACAGGTGATTCTCGTGCTGGTGGGACTGGCAGCGGCGCTGTTGCCCATCTGGTTCCCGATACCGTTCCAGTTCCCGATACTGGTGTTCGGTGTGTTTGTGGGCTTCGTGCAGGCTCTGGTGTTCACACTGCTGGCAGGCATCTACATCTCGCTGATGACACAGCATGATGAAGAGCACGCCCACTGAGTTCTGAGTAACGGCAGTGATGGCGGCGCTGTGCGCCGTTGAGAATACATCTGAAAGTCAACAAAAGGAGGAAAGAGCGTGGGTCTGTATCTCTTTGGGCTAGCGCTGGCGGTCGGTTTCGGCTTGCCGGTGGCAGTATTGTCGGCAGCGATCGCGCAGGGCAAGGCAGCCGCTGCGGCGCTGGAGGGGATGGCTCGTCAGCCAGAGGCGGCGGGCAGCATCCGCACGTCGATGATCATCGCTCTGGCGTTTATCGAGTCGCTGGTCATCTACGCCCTGCTGATGTTCTTCCTGCTGCAGGGCAAACTGCCCGGCATCGATGCTCTCGCGAATCTACCCAGATAAGGGCAGGTGGGGGTGCGCCAAGCACCCCACCTTTGTGTTCATTCTTGATGGATAGCGAGGCATAGAGGCGAACGATGGGCGAAATCATGCATCAACTGGGTATCGAACCTGCCACCATTGTGGTGGAGATGGTGGGTTTCATTCTGCTGCTGCTGTTGCTCAAGCGGTTCCTCTGGGTGCCGGTGACCGAGTATCTGGAACAGCGTCGGCAGGACATCGCGCACACCTACGAAAAGGTCGAGCAGACCCGTCAGGAGATGGAGAGCCTGCGCGATGAATACCAGCAGCGCCTTGCCAATATCGAGGCGGAGGCGCGTGCGCAGATTCAGCAGGCAATCAAGGAGGCTCAACAGGTTCGCGAGCATATCTTGAGTGAAGCGCGTCAGCAGGCGGAGAAGATGGTGCGCGATGCCCACGAGACCATTCAGTATGAGCGGCAGAAGGCGCTGGCGGAGATGCGGGCGCAGGTAGTGGAACTGACGCTGCTGGCAACCAGCCGCATTCTGCAGGAGAGCGTGGACGACGCGCGGCACCGTAAGATGGTGCAGGACTTCGTGGATCAGGTGGCAACCGGCGTATGAGAGAGAGCAGAATCGCCAGACGCTATGCACGCGCCCTGTTTCAGGCGGCTCTGCGGGCGGAAGCGGTAGAAGCGGTGGACCAGGCACTGCAGAACCTGATGGCAACCCTGCAGGACCAGCCGGCTCTGAAGCACCTGATGCTGAACCCGTTGATGCCGCGCGAACGCAAACAGCAGCTGGTGCGGCAGGTGTTAGGGCGAAACACCCACCCTCTGGTGGCGTCTCTGCTCGACGTGCTGGTGGACAAACGGCGCGAAGGTCTCGTGTCCGAAATTCGGCAGGAGTTCGAGCGGCTGCGCGACGACCATCTGGGTGTTGTGCGCGTGCAGGCAAGAACGGCATATCCGCTTGATAGCCAGCAGGAGCAGGCGTTGATTCGAAGCCTTCAGCAACGCACCGGTCGACGGGTGATGCTGGAGGTTCAGGTAGATCCATCGCTGATTGGGGGAGTGGTGGTGCGCATCGGCGACACCATCCTGGACGGCAGCGTACATGGACAACTGGACCGACTTCGGCACTATTTGTTGAACGCTTAGGGATGAGGAGGCTGGAGCCTTGGCTATAAGACCTGAAGAAATCACTTCCATTCTGGAGAGAGAGCTCGAGCAGTATCAGCGTGGCTATGAAGAGGTGGGTATCGGCACGGTGCTGCAGGTGGGCGACGGCATCGCTCGCGTGTACGGACTGCAGGATGTGATGGTGAGCGAGCTCGTCGAGTTCCCCGACGGTACCATGGGCATGGCGCTGAACCTCGAGGAAGACAACGTCGGCGTGATCGTGCTGGGCAGCGACGAGAATATCAAGGAAGGGGATACCGTCAAACGCACGGGACGCATCCTCTCGGTGCCGGTAGGCAAGGCGCTCCTCGGACGAGTGGTGAACCCGCTCGGTCAGCCGCTGGACGAGAAAGGCGCCATTGTGACCGAAGACCACCGGCTGCTGGAAATCAAGGCGCCGGGAGTGGTGCACCGTCAGCCGGTGAAGGAGCCACTGCAGACGGGCATCAAAGCCATTGACAGCATGATTCCCATCGGTCGGGGACAGCGCGAGCTCATCATCGGCGACCGACAGACCGGGAAAACCGCCATCGCCATCGACACCATCATCAACCAGAAATACACCCACCAGACCGACTCACCGGTTTATTGCATCTACGTGGCAATCGGGCAGAAGCTCAGTACCATTGCGCGGGTGGTCAAGACGCTGGAGGACTATGGCGCGATGGATTACACCACGGTGGTGGTGGCAAGCGCCTCCGACCCTGCGCCAATGCAGTACATTGCGCCCTATTCGGGCTGCACCATGGGCGAGTACTTCCGCGACAACGGCATGCACGCGCTGGTGGTGTACGATGACCTGTCCAAGCACGCTCAGGCTTACCGCCAGGTCTCCCTGTTGCTGCGTCGACCGCCCGGGCGTGAGGCATACCCCGGCGATGTGTTCTACCTGCACTCGCGCCTGCTGGAACGCGCCGCGAAACTGTCGGACGAGAAGGGCGGCGGTTCGCTTACCGCATTGCCCATCATCGAAACGCAGGCGGGCGACGTCTCCGCCTACATCCCGACGAACGTCATCTCCATCACCGACGGGCAAATCTATCTGGAGAGCGACCTGTTCTTTGCAGGTGTGCGCCCTGCCATGAACGTGGGTATCTCGGTGTCGCGCGTGGGCGGCAACGCCCAGATCAAGGCGATGAAGCAGGTGGCTGGACGCCTGAAACTGGACCTTGCCCAGTATCGCGAGGTGCAGGCGTTCGCGCAGTTCAGCGCCGACCTGGACCGGGTCACCCAGCAGCAGCTGGCGCGTGGTCAGCGCATGGTGGAGCTGCTGAAACAGCCCCAGTATCAGCCGATGTCCGTGGAAGACCAGATTATCGTCATCTTCGCCGGCACGGGCGGCTATCTGGACGATGTTCCGGTAAACGCCGTTCAGCGGTTCGAGCGCGAGTTCCTCGCCTTTGTGCACGACAACTATCCGGACATACCGGAACACATCCGCCGCGACAAGGAGATCGACTCGGTGACGCAGGCGGCGCTGGAGAAAGCGGTCAAAGAGTTCAAGGAGCAATTCAAGGCGTAAGCGATGGCAACACTGCGACAGATACGACAGCGTATCCGCATCGCGCGCAACATCCAGCAAATCACCCGCGCGATGAAGATGATTGCGGCGGCGCGTTTCAAGCGTGCGCAGGACAGGGTCATCGCGGCGCGTCCCTACTCGGAGCGGATGCAGACGCTCATCGGCACGCTGGCGCTGGCAAGCGGTGCTCTGGACGACCCGTTGCTTCGACCGCGCGAAACCGTGCGCCGTGTGGGCGTTCTGCTCATCACCGCCGACCGCGGTCTGTGCGGAAGCTACAATACCAACGTCATCCGCCGGTGCCTGGACTATCTTCAGCAGTTTGAGCCCGAGCAGGTGAAACTGCTGACGGTGGGCAAGAAGGGGGCGCAGTTTCTGGCACGGCGGGGATACCCGTCGGTCAAACACTACTCCATCCCGCTGTCAGGTCCCACTATCGCGCACGCGCAGGAGATCGCCAGCGACGCCCGGCAGATGTTCCTCAGCGAAGAGGTGGACGAGTTCTACCTGATATTCAACCGCTTTCGCAGCGCGCTGGTGCAAATCCCCACCGTACAGAGGCTCCTTCCTATCGAGAGGGTGGAGGTGCAGGACGGTCGTTTGGAACACCTGGACTTCATCTTCGAGCCGTCCTCTGAGCATTTGCTGGGTCGCCTGCTGCCGCGTTACGTGTTCAACATGGTCTACCAGGCTCTGCTGGAAGCTACCGCCAGCGAGCACGGCGCGCGCATGACGGCAATGTCCGCTGCAACCGACAACGCGGGTAGAATGATATCGACGCTCACGCTCAACCTGAACCGCGCCCGGCAGGCAGCAATCACCAAAGAGATTCTGGAAGTGGTGTCGGGGGCGGAGGCGCTGAAAGAGGCAACATAACCTGCACGAGGAGGTGGTGTTCTATGCGCCACCTGCGATGGATTCCTGCTGTGGCTGGCATATGGATGGCAGGGACACTCCTGTGGGCTGTGGCACAGCAGTCGCAGCTGGAGAGGCGTGCTGGCGTCGTGACGGCGCGCGAGGCATACGTCGCAGCGCCTCGTCAGCTGGTGGCGTCGCCGCTGGTGGTGGAGGGGCATTGGTCGCCCGACGGCAGATATTTGCTGGTGACCAGTGCGCTGGTTCGCTGGAGGCGCGACCCATTTGAGCAGCCCGAGGTAACGGGTTGGGTGCTGACCCTGTGGAACAGCGCTCAACAGAGGGCGACGCAGGTGGCGAAAGGCGCCCCAACCGAGGCGCCTGCTTCCGTAGTCTGGCTGGCACGTAGCAACATCGCGTTGTTGACCGTGATACGCCCCGTTGCCAGAAGGACGCCATCGGCAGAAAGTGAAGAACCCGTTGAGCGCGAGCAGGTGGTGGTACGGCTGGATGCGGCGCGCGGTGCCGTACGGACTGTGGGTGTGTTTCCTGAGGACGTTGGTATGACGTTTTCGCCCTATGCGCCGGTGGCGGTGCTGGAAGGTGCACAGCAGCTATGGATACTGCGCAGTGATGGGTCGTTATCGCCGCCGCTGAACTGGGGTAGTGAAGCCATTCGGCGCTACCGCGCGTCGCAAAGGAGGTGGACACCCGACGGTCGCATGTTGTGCTGGCAGGAGCTGGAACAGGAGCAATGGATGGGGCTGGACCTGGTCACCGGCACGGTGGGTCCGGTATCGGAACCGCCCGTCCGTTTGGAGAGACCGGAGCTGCCGCAGCCGCCGGTGAGCATCCGGCTGGTGCCTCAGGAATTGCGCCACGAGGAAATTAAGGAGTCGGTCAAGGCACTATGGCTGGAGGGTGAGCGAAGCAAAGCGCTGATCTGTGGCGATGTGGACTCGGCTCAGCTGTCGCCCAGAGGCGATGCCGTATTCGATGTGTCGCAGGGAGCGGGTTTTGTCGCACCGCTTGTGCGTGAGTCACGCGAGCAGTATGAGGAGATGCGTCAGGCTGAACGGCGTCGCGTGATCATGTCTAACGCCAGGCAAATTGGGCTGGCGATTCTGATGTATGTTCAGGACTACGACGAGACGTTCCCGCCGAATAGCGTGGACGTTCAGGCACTGCTGATGCCTTACCTGCGGAACGAGATGGTTTTCAGCTTTCCGGGTACGAACTTTGTATATCTGCTGAATACGAACAGCATGGCGAGCATCGACCGCCCGGCGGAGACGATGGTCGGCTTTATTCAGGCTCCCGGTGGAAGAGCGGTCATCTGGGTGGACGCGCATGTCACCTGGGAGAGCCAGTGAGGCAGGGATTATCGATGGCAGTCACCGCCGAGAAGAGAACATTCAGTGTTGACGAACTGTGGGAACTATCCCATCGTTCGGACAGGCTTCTGGAGCTGGTCAGAGGAGAACTCAGGGAAATGGCACCGACGGCGCCAGAACATGGCTTTGTGGAGCTCAGGCTGGGCGCTCGGCTGATGGAATTTGTGGAAAAGCAGGCACTGGGCGCGGTGGTGACGGGTGAAGTGGGCTTCGTGCTGAGAGCGACGGATCCGGCGACGGTTCGCGCTGCGGATGTGGCTTTCATCTCCGCCAAGAAGTTGCCGGACGGCGATTTGCCGAAGAAGTTCCCATACTTCGCGCCAGATTTGGTGGCAGAGATACTCTCGCCGAACGATGCATACGGGGATGTGATGGAGAAGGTGAACGACTGGCTGGCGGCAGGCGTGAATCTCGTGTGGGTGGTGGACCCGGCGCACCAGGTGGTGCATGTGTATCGCATTGGTCAGCCGGTTCATGTGCTGCAGGCGGGCGACAGGCTGAGCGGGGAGGATGTTCTGCCGGGCTTTGAGTGCGCGGTGTCTGAGATATTTGCGCGGTAGGGGCAGGTGTTGAGCGATGGCAGTCACCGCCGAGAAGAGAACATACACTGTAGACGAACTGTGGGAGCTGTGCCACCGAACCGAGAAGCGT
>CAKZNX010000230.1 GCA_937132045.1 uncultured bacterium | reverse complement strand
CGCAGGACAACTGCTTCAAGGCACGCCGACTGGCGGAGGCTGGCGTGGACATGGTGCAGTTCGGCGATGACGTGGGCATGCAGGACCGTCTGATGATGCGCCCCGAGGTTTGGCGGCGCCTCCTTAAGCCCCGCCTCGCGCGAGAGATTGCGGCGGCGCGTGCCGTGCGACCCGATATCCCCATCTGGTACCACAGTGACGGCAATATCGCCGATATCATCGAGGAACTGATCGAGGTGGGGGTGACGGTGCTCAATCCCGTTCAACCCGAATGCCTCAATATGGACTGGGTGAAGCAGACATTCGGCGACCGGCTTGCGTTCTGGGGCACCATCGGCACGCAAACGGTCATGCCGTTCGGCACGCCGGAACACGTGAAGCGGGCTGTCCGCGAGATGATCGAGCGCTTCGCGCCCGGACTGGTGCTCGCTCCCACCCACGTGATCGAGCCAGACGTACCATGGGAGAACATCGTGGCTTTCTTCGAAGCGGTGGAGGAGTACGGCAAGATGTAAGCGCACCGATCAGCACCTTGACGTTCTTGCCTCCCTTTGCCTATACTAAAGGCTATGAGAGGAGAGAAGTTCGCCGTTTCCGCCCCGGGGCGCATCTGCCTGTTTGGAGAGCATCAGGACTACCTCGGCTTGCCGGTGATTGCCGCCGCCATCAACCGCAGAATCACCGCCACGGTGGAGCTCTCGTTGAACGGCACAGCGGTTCACCTGGAAATGCCCGACATCCAGCAGCAGATGCTGTTGAACCTTGCTCACGAGCAGGAATACCAGCACTCGCGGGACTACCTCCGAGCGGGCATCAACGTGCTCAGGCGCCACCAAGCCGAGTTTGTGCGCGGCGCAACCGTTCGCATCACAGGCACTATCCCCATGCGGGCAGGGGTAGGCAGCTCATCGGCACTGGTGATTATGTGGCTTCGTCTGCTGTGCGAGCTTGCCGAGCCACCCCTTCAGGTAGACGCTGAGACCCTGGCGCGATGGGGACATCAAACCGAGGTGCTCGAGTTCCATGAGCCGGGCGGGATGATGGACCACTTCTGCGCGGCGCTGGGCGGCGTGCTGTTCATTGATACCCAGCCTCCCTACCGAGCGGAGCGCCTTCCCGTCGCACTGAACGGCTTAATACTTGCCGACTCGCTGCAGCCCAAAGCAACCGTGGAGGTGCTTGCCGCGTCCCGGCGCGATGTGACTGAGGGGGTCGAGCGCATCAGGGAGATCATGCCGCATTTTGACCTGCACAGCACTCCGCTGGAAGAAGCCGAAGATGTACTGGGACGCATCCCCGAACGCTACGCCCGCCGCGTACGTGCGAACCTGATTAACCGCGACCTGACCCGCCGCGCGCACCGGATGTTGAACGACGACCGCTGGGACCCGGAGACTCTGGGGAACCTGCTGCTGGCACATCACGCGCAGTTGCGCGATGGGCTGGACGTCTCTACCCCGAAGATCGAGAAGATGCTGGAGGCTGCACTGCGTGCCGGTGCGCTCGGGGGTAAGGTGAATGGCTCGGGTGGAGGCGGTTGCCTCTTTGCCTATGCGCCCGGGCGCGAGGAAGAGGTGGTAGAAGCCTTCGAGAGCGCCGGTGGTATGGCGTGGCGAGTGCGAGTGGATACCGGGGTAACCGTCACATGAGCCTTGCCCTGCGATGGTGTGTGTTGCTGGCAGGAGGGCGCGGCACTCGACTCGGCTCCCTGACCGATACCCTGCCCAAGCCGATGCTGCCCGTCGCTGGGCGCCCCTTGCTGGAGCACATTCTGGTTGCCATCCGGGACAGTACCCCTCTGCGTGACTTCGTGATTGTGGTGCGGTATCGGGCGGAAACCATCATCGAGCACTTTGGTGACGGCAAACGGTGGGATGTCAGCATCCGCTATGCACCACAGCCGGATGAGTTGCCCGGCACCGGCGGTGCCGTGCGCGCCGCCACGCAGGTGCTTGGACAAACGGCCTTCCTGATGAGTTTCGGCGACATACTCACCGATGCTGTAAACTATCGAAGGCTTCTGGAGGCGTACCAGTCGGGCATTGCGGCGGTCATTGGGGTGAACTGGCTGGCAGACGTCTCGGAAGGTGGGGGCGTGTGGCTGGATGGCGACCGCGTAACCCGCCTGGAGGAGAAACCACGCCATGCCGATACCCACTGGAACCTCGCCGGAGTTCACGTCCTCTCCCCTCTCATCGAGCCCGTGCTGCGCGAGCTCTCGCCATCCGCCCGCGGCGAATACGAACTGACCGATGCGCTCAACCGTCTTTTGCAGCAACACCCCGATGGCATCCGCGCCGTGCGCTTCGAGGGCTATTGGAACGATGTCGGCACGCCGGAGCGATTGCGTCAGGCGGAAGCCTATCTGGCAGGAGCCTCTCGTGCCTGCGGGGAATAGAAGGGCGTACCACAGTCCAGAAGGAGGAGGCAAGATGAAAGGCAACCCCGAGATCATCAAGGTGCTCAACGAGCTCCTTTCCGATGAACTGACCGCCATCCACCAGTACATCGTGGAAGCCGAGATGTGCGCGAACTGGGGCTACACCAAACTGCATGAAGCGTTCGAGAAGATCGCCATCGATGAGATGAAGCACGCCGAGTGGCTGATCGAGCGCATTCTGTTCTTCGAGGGACACCCCGCCATCAAGCTTGGGGAACTGAACATCGGCAAAACCGTGCCCGACATGGTGGGCAGCGTGGCGACCGCAGAAGCAGACGCGGTGAAGGCATATAACGCCGGTATCGCGCTCGCTCGCGAGGCGGCAGACGAGGGCACCGTAGAGCTGTTGACCAAAATCCTGAAGATGGAGGAAGGGCATATCGATTGGGCAGAGGCACAGATGGACCAGATCGAGCAGATGGGGCTTCCCAACTACCTGAGCATGCAGACGGAAGGTGCATCGGAGTAAGTGCTGCCCTACCCCCCAGACTATTTTGTGGAGCGAGTGCGTGCACTTCAGCAGGAAATCCGCGCCGGGGTGCGCGCACAGCTTCTGCAGCATCCGGCAGAGGTGCTGGCACGGGCAACCGAAGGCACCGACGGCGACACACAGTTTCACCTCGACCTCCGCGTCGAGAGGCTGTTGCTGGAGTTCTGTCAGGACTGGGCGCGCGAGGTGCCCTTCGTTCTGGTCGCTGAGGGGATTGCTCAGGACGGATGGCTGATTCTACCCGAAGGCACGCCGGGGGATCAAGCACAGTTTCTGCTTGTCGTAGACCCGGTGGACGGCACACGCATGATCATGTACGATAAGCGCAGCGCCTGGTGCCTTGCTGGTATCGCCCGCAATCGCGGCAGGCAGACCACCCTCGCGGATATTCAGATTGCCGTGCAGACCGAACTGCCCACCACACGCCAGCACCTCGCCGATACCCTTTGGGCAGTGAAAGGTCAGGGAGCCTTCGGCGAGAGGGTGAACCTGCTCGATGGTTCCCGCTACGCTTTCCAGCCGAGACCCTCCCGAGCAACCGACCTGCGGTACGGTTTCGCCAGCGTCGTCAACTTCTTTCCCGACGGCAAAGCGTGGCTCGCCCGGCTGGAAGAAGAGCTCTACCGCGCCACCGGCAGTATGGATGTGCACGGTAACCCGCTGGTGTTCGCCGACCAGTACATCAGCACAGGCGGGCAAATCCACGAACTGGTGATGGGACACGACCGGTTTATCGCCGACCTGCGCCCCGTTGCTTTTCGCCAGATGGGTTTGACGCAGCTGCCCTTGTGCGCGCATCCGTACGACATCTGCACCGAGCTCATCGCGCGGGAGGCAGGCGCCATCATCACCGATGAGCACGGCAAGCCACTGAGCACGCCGCTGGACATCCGGGAGCCGGTGGCATGGGTGGGCTACGCCAACCCTGTCCTGCGCGAGCGCATCGAGCCGGTGCTCCTCCAACTGCTTCACGGAGGGACGTCCCCATGAGCACCGTCCGCAAGGCAGTGATCACCGCAGCTGGACGCGGCACCCGCCAGTTTCCCGCTACCCGCACCCTGCAGAAGGAGATGCTTCCGCTGGTTGACCGCGACGGCATCACCAAACCCGCCCTGCAACTGCTGGTGGAAGAAGCAGTACGGGCCGGGATTGAGCAGGTGGGTATCGTCGTGAACCCCGAATCGGAAGCGGGCGTGCGGGCGTACTTCGGCGCGCTCACCGAGGAGGAAGCCAGCTGGGGCAACGACCGCCAGTGGCTCTACGAGCAGGCAGAGCACCTGCAGTCGCTCGGTGAGCATATCGTGACGATTGTGCAGGATGAGCCGCTGGGTTTGGGACATGCCGTGTATCTGACCCGTGATTTCGTGGACGATGAGCCGTTTGTAATGTATCTCGGCGACCACGTGCTGTTATCGCATCGGCAGGAGAACTGCACCCAGCAGGTGCTGCGAATATGGGAACGGACCGGTGGCATTGTTTCCGCCGTGCGCCCAACACCGGAGGAGCGTGTTCACCTCTACGGCACACTGGCAGGCGCACCACTGCCCCACCTTTCAGGCACCCTGCACGTCACCGCCATGATCGAGAAGCCCAGCGTCGAGCAGGCGCGTGCTCATCTGCGCATGTCCACCTTGCCGGAAGGCGTCTATTACTGCTTCTTCGGCATCAACCTGTTCACGCCGGAGATTTTCGAGT
>CAKZNX010000229.1 GCA_937132045.1 uncultured bacterium | reverse complement strand
TCGCCTTCGGAGCCTTTGGCGTCCACCGCTTTGGCTCTCCACGTCCATTGTCCGGAGGGCAGTTCCTCTGGCAGGGTGAAGGAGAAGCGTCGTCCGCTGTCGGTGGGTTCGGTCTGGTAGGTTCGGATGTTCTCGCCGCTGGTCAACTCTATGAAGAATCTCACTCTGTCTGCCTGTGCATCCTGCGCACGCAGTTCCAGTGTCGGCGTCGGCGGTACCACCGCACTATCCGCCGGTTGGATGAGTGCTGGCGGATCCGGCGGCGTGTTTACCATCTGGTCGCGGACGCGCCACAATCCCACGGCGTCATTGCCCGCTGAGGCAATGAACATACCAGTGCGCGTCACTGCCACACCGTTCACTGCACCAGCATGTCCGCGCAGGGTGCGCGCCACCGAGCCTGCAAGGCTCCAGTATCTGACGGTGTTGTCGTCACCGGCTGACACGACGAACGAGCCTTCTGGGGAGAAGGCGACCGCTCGCACAGGACCGCTGTGGGTACCGAGCACCTGATTGCTGCCATCCCAGAGCCGCCATAACCTGACGTTGCCGCTCTGCTCACCCGAGACAAGGAGGGCACTGTTCGGCGAGAAGGCGATGCTGTAGACAACACCCGAACGATCTGCAACGAAATCGCTCAACCTTTCCCCGTCGCTTACTCGCCAGAAGCGAATACGTCCCTGTCTGTCAGCACCTGCGATCTCCAGCCCATCGGGAGAAAACGCGAGACTGTAGATGTAGTCTTCGACCGAAATAGCTCGCAGTGGGGTCCCGTTGGTTTGCCAAAGGCGTATCACCCTACCTTCACCTGCTGACGCAAACGAACTGTTATCAGGCGACACGGCAACGCTGAGCACAGGCTGACCATGCACCACCGTAATGCTGGGAGCCCATCCGCTGCTTGTGCGATCCCACCGAATGACATTGCCTTGCCGGTCGCCTGACACAAGAAACTGTCCATTGGGTGCAAACGCGAGGCTGGTCACCCAGTATGGATACCTTGTCAATACGTGTTCCAGCGCGCCGTTTCCTGAACGAAAGATACGAATGGTTCCGTCCTTACCGCCAGTGGCAATCAGGGCGTCATCGGGAGACACGGCTGTGGCTAAGGCGTCGTCGGTGTGTGCGCCGATCAGCCGAATCAAATCGCCATCGGACGCGCGTCGCAGGAGGATGGTACCGTCCACACTGCCCGACAGCACCTCCGCGCTGGCGCCATCGCCAGCAAACGCGACCGATTTCACTGCTAGCGTGTGACCTTGATGAACCCAAAGCGTGTTCAGAGAGTAGTCGGCTAGGTTTACCCCATACAGCCGCACAGAATCATTAATTTCTGTCGACACCAGAAGCCGTGTGCCATCCGAAGAGACAGCGATGTCGGTGATCGCCGTGCGCGGCAAGGAGACCTGGAAGCGAATCGCACCATTGTTGGCAGACAGCATGAAGATAGTCCCATTCAACGTGCCGACAGCTATTGTCTCACCGTTGGGCAGATAGCGGATGACGGTTGGTTGCGACTGCAGTGTCTGACTCCATACTTGTGTCCCTGTGCCCACAGCGTACACACGCACCTCTAACGACGCGCTGCCTCCTGTTGCGACGTATTGTCCATCTGGGGATAACGCTACCGTCGAGATGCCACCCTGCCCTGGATAGATCGTCCGCTGGGGTTCACTGCCACTCTCCCAGATTCTAACACTAGTATCGCTGCTACCGGTCGCGAGACGGTTTCCGTAGGCGTTGTAGGACACACACGTTACTGCTCTTGAATGACTGCCCAGGGTTCTCTGCCAGACGGCTCTCAATCCGCCTTCCTCGATTTGCCATATCTTCACGGTCGCGTCGTCGCTGGCAGTAGCCAGCCTCCTGCCGTCCGGTGAGAACGCTACGGCGTTCACCCTTGCCGAATGCGCCTGTATCACGTTGAGTATGGCTCCGTCTGTAGTACGGTAGAGGCTTACCGCGCCACCACGTGTGGGCGCGGCTACCATGGAGAACGCGCGGCTGTAGGAGATGGATGATGGAACGAGTATGGGATGAAACCACGCCGCATCGGCTGGCAGTCCGCTCTGTGCGGAACCGAAACGGTAACCGCAAGCAACTAGAAGGATGGTGAGGAGTGCGGCAGATGCCACCTTACTGCGAGCATTCATGGCTAGACCTCCTTGACGAACTGAGAGTCGACGGGTGATGTCGCGGCATTCCTCGCAAGACATCATACCCTTGCGTGTCCAATTCGATTATGGTGGCTTGCGCGTGAATCTTTAGAGGCTTTTTGTCCTGTGACCTGTAATAGACGTAAAAAGTTCCAGGAAGTGGTGCACCCATCGCCTCCCGGTGTTTCTCGGTGCCCTGAACAAGGATGCGCGGGTTACCGATAATGCGGAGTGCGTGAACGTGTATCGCTGGGAGGTTCTGATGAACACAAAAGCCTACTTGATGCGATGTATCGCCGCGTTGCTCGTATCGACCACATTCGCAGGGTGCGGTTCTAATCTGTTCAGCAGTAGTAAGTATCTTCAGGACCCCTTCTCTTTGCGGGGTACCGCCACTGAGTCGACTTGTGCGGTGATAACAAACGGTTTGACTACGCGCCTTGCTGCGGAGTGGACAGACACATTCGCTCGGGGGAACTCGTCGGGTGGTGACGGGCTAGCGCCCTACAAAGACATGCGTAAGATCGAGCTCAATCAAAGGCTGGAAGTGGTGTTAGGCATCTCAAGCAACCAGCCACTGCCAGCGGAAATCGTCTTACGTAATGTTGACGTGCGTGTCACCATTCGTGCAACCGACACCTTGGGACAAGCGTCACGCTCTTCACCCCCAGTGGAGGTGCGATTTGCCGGAACGATGACCCTCAGTCGGCAGGCAGACAACACCTATGTTGCCCATGGGCCCTTATCGTCAACAACTGAGTATCTGAATCCGCAGGCAGAGAACCTCCTGAGCGTATTGGTAGACGGATCGGAAAACAACATTGAAATCGCTGCGACTTTCACGGCAGATACGGGCACAACGAGCATACCCAGTGGTAGTGAGGTAGTGATCAAACTGCGGTTCGACGGCGGCACAGCAGTTATTCGGTGGTAGACGTTCTTCGGGGGAGAGGCGCAGATGCTTGGTGCCCGGTTCATCCGCCGAGCGCCGACTCCATCTTCCCCACACACACCCGGTGCACGCGGCGACCGCGCATCTCCACCACCTGCATCTCGTAGGTGCCAAACGGGACGCGGTCGCC
>CAKZNX010000228.1 GCA_937132045.1 uncultured bacterium | reverse complement strand
GTGTCATTGCGAGGAGCGAAGCGACGAAGCAATCCCCTTCACTTTTGTGGAACCGCGGGGGATTGCTTCGCCTGCCTGAAGGCAGGCTTGCAATGGCACGGCGCCATTGTGTCATTGCGAGGGGCGCAGCGACGAGGCAATCCCTTTCAACTACCGCAAGCCGAGGGGGATTGCTTCGCCTGCCTGAAGGCAGGCTCGCAATGACACTCGCTCGGCTCACCAGGAGATTCGTTCGCCCATGTGTGCACGACGGCTACTCATGCTCGTGAAGACGCCGATGAATCGCCTCCCATGCCTCGTAGAACGGACGCTCCAGATAGGCAAGGTGGTCTTCCTCGCCGTGGTGATGCGTGACAGTGCCGTGAGGGTGATGCGCCGCCCTCTGACGGATGTAGGCAAGCCCTCCCTCGATGAGGGTCAGCATGTACTGCGCCGTGTCGCGGTCAAACAGGCTCCAGTGCTCACCACAGGCGATGTAGACAGGAGAGGTGTGCGCGAATACGCCCCGTCTCCACACGTCGAAGTGAGGTGTGGCGGTGTAGTTTGGTCCGGCGCAGCGTGCCGCCATCCACGTGTTGCCACTTACACGCAGCCTCGTTCGCAGCTGCAGTCTGCGGGCGCCTTTGGGTTCTTCTGTGGAGGCAACCACCTGTCCCTGCTGAACGATCTGCACAGTATGGATGGGGAAGATGGACTCGGCGACGGCTTCTACCTCCACCATACCACCGCCTGAGGGCAGGTGCACGGTGTCACCGATCTGTTTGCCTTCCACGCTGAACGACATAAGCGCCCCGCCGCTGAGGAAGGTTCTGCCAGCACGCACCGCTTTGCACCAGTTCTCGTAGGTAAACTCCTCGTCGGGTGGCAGATAGGCGTATGTGCGATATTGTCCTACGGCGACCTCACTGCTCATCTTGTCCGTGCCGCCGACCAGCGGAAGGCGATAGCCACAGTTCAGGTAGCGATAGTACTCGCGATGCTGAAAATCCCCGAAGGCGATCATCTCTACCGCATCTGCCCTTCCGGTGGCGATCAGCACAGCAGGCTCGCCATTCGGCATCGGAAAGTGAGGGATGATGACCGTACCGCCCTGTTCGTGACAGCGGTCTGCCCAGTGCGCCATCGTCTCCTCCAGCGTACCGCCCAGCTCCGCCTCGTCTGGACCGTTGGTACACCACGGCATCACGGCGCGCTTCAACCCCCACAGGATGAGGTGTCCAAGCACATGCTGGCGGTTCTCCTGCGAACAGTAGACAATGGTGCGACCGCGGTTGCTGACCGTAGGCTCGCCGATGAAGTCCTCCGTGTTGGTGAACAGATGTCCCCACTGCGACTGCAGGAGGTTGACCACGTTCAGGTCCTCGCACTGTGCCTCTCGATGTGCGCCCTGTGTGCCCAGAAAGTGCACGTGCGAGTCGCCACTGAACCAGCGCTGGGCGTTCATGTCCTTCCACCGTTTCAGGCGCAGGGTCAAGTCTCGCTCTCCGGGCGCGATGTGCACGCGCGTGCGCAGGGGTTCGTACTCGTATCCGCGAGCGACATCCACCTCCACCTCGCCGCGGGGTAGCCAGCCCTGACAGGTGCCATCGATGTAGGCGTAGGTGATTTGTCCGAGGCGCAGGTCGCCACCCACGTCCACATGCCAGGTGTTCAGGTTGGAGTTCACGTGGTCGTGGTGCCCGTGCGGTTGATACGGAATACCCTCCGGTGAGCGGAAATGCACGCGACAGGGCACCGGTTTGCCCGTCTCGTCGTCCAGCACGGTGACATGCACCCAGTTCTTACCGCGGTCAAGCACTTGCAGGTGCACGCGCGGTGTTTCCACCCGCTTCTGTTCCTGCAACTCCGCCCACTTCACGCTTCCCAGCGTCTCGTCCCCATTCTGCACGGTGACCGTTGCAGAGGGGATGGCGGCGATCTCCACGTACGCGGGGCTGTTTCGAGTGTTTTGCTCTTCACCCCAACCCTTCAGCGGCGCAGACAGGAAGTCACCGGCAGATGCTTGCGGCAGGGCGTATACGTAAGTGGCAACGCCCCGATCTACGTCCACCTGCAGGGCGAAGGGCTTCTGCGCATCCTCCGCGCGCGGCAGGATGATTTGAACCGGTACGCGCCCCATACGCACGAAGGGGAACTCATCTACCTGCCCCAGCGTGATACCGGCAATGAGGAACCGTCGGTCTGCCGGCTCGATGCGGATGCTCTGGATGGGCTTCTCAGGATGCGGGTTTTGCCACGCCCAAAGGTAGTAACTGCGCGGATAGCCAGCCAGTGCCTCAGTCTGGCGAAGACCCAGATTATCCCATCGCCCCTCATGGCGCGGCATCAGCGAGTCCTTGCCGTCGGCAATGGCGACGAAAGGCTGAGATCCCCATGCTGTGGGCAGGCTGGCAATCTCGAAGCGTTCGCGGATGGGTACGCGCAGTTCCTCGCCGTCGGCGTAGCGGAAGATGTAGTGGGCAATCACTCGCCCCGGCGCTTCACCCTCGAGGAGGCGCGATTCCAGCAGAACATGCGCGAAGATTGCGTGATAGGCGGTGGTGCCGATGGGTATGGAGCAGGCACCGCGCAGTTCGGGCGTTCCAAAGCCGATGAAGCACCGCTCCGGTGAACTGCCGATGCGGAAGGGAAGACCGTGCAGAATCTGTTCGCCCAGCAGCGGTTCCGCATTGCCGCCGTAGAATGATACCCCGACGTTGTAATAAGCGTCCAGACTCACAACCTGATAGTCTGGCATGAAACTCACCCTCCTCCTGTGCAGATTGGCTCACTGGCGAACTATTTCAAACCGATCGAGCAGACTGTTGTTCTCGGTGCGGTAGCACTCGACGACCAGCGACTGCTCAGCCACCGTTACTCGCAGATACTGGTAGCATTTCTCGCGTCGGGCTGTGAAGGCGGGTTTTTCTGGAGTCTGGTCATAAAGCGACTTGCCTCC
>CAKZNX010000227.1 GCA_937132045.1 uncultured bacterium | reverse complement strand
CCGCAGGCGGTGCAGTGCTGGCTGCAGTGCCCGATGCGCGAAACCAGAATAGGCGTCCAGAAGCCCTCGATGCCCGCCTCGGTCAGCGCCGGCTGAAGCCCGTTTGTTGGACACACCTTCATACACAGGCTGCACCGCACACACTTCTGCAGGAACTGCTCTTCGGGCAGGCTACCCGGCGGTCGGATACGGAAGGCGCTGGAGGCTTTGATGGGCGAGTTGCCCACCTTCTTCGCGCCGAGGTCGCCTGCAGAGATGCCCGCCCACAGCACCCCCAGCGCACCGAACCCCAGAAGTCGGCGGCGGTTCAGGTCCGTACCGGTCTCGAAGCCTTCGCGCTGGAGGGTAATGGGGAAGGAGGTCGCACCGGGCGCACACACCGACACACAGTTATAGCAGTAGATGCACTCTCGCGCGAGGTAGC
This sequence comes from uncultured bacterium, assembly GCA_937132045.1. Classification (GTDB taxonomy): domain Bacteria; phylum Armatimonadota; class HRBIN16; order HRBIN16; family HRBIN16; genus HRBIN16. The sequence continues at coordinate 10,935 of CAKZNX010000227.1, read as the reverse complement.
GGTGTCCATCTGGCAAAATGGAACCCATCTTGCATTCGCGGTCGCACCGGTGACATTCGATGCACTGGTCCGCCTTCGTGCGCCGGCGTACGATACCCCATCCGGAGAACAGCGCGAGCAACGCCCCCAGCGGACACAGGTTGCGACACCAGAAGCGCCGGCTCACCAGCCCCAGCGTCAGGACGCCCGCAAACACCAGAGCTGCCAGCAGATTCATGCGGTAATGGGGCTGGATTTCGGGGATGAACGGGGTCTGCGTAAGAGAGGGCGCCCAGTCCGCCACCCAAGGCGAACCCGTCAGTGTCCGTCCCAGCACAGTGACCGGAGCCACCAGCACCCACACGAAGGTGCGCGTGAGGATGCCAAAGGGATCAAAGAAATAGGCGATCTGCTCGGAGAAGAGAGCGGACACCAGCACGGCAACGAGGATATAGTACTTGACCTGCGGGAAACCCTTTGCCCCAGCAGCCCGGCGGGTGCGTCGCACCAGGTACCGGTCCGACAGGTCGATCAACGTGCCCATAGGGCAGAACCAGCCGCAGTAGAACCTGCCCAGCACTATGGTCAGCGCCAGCACGATGCCCGCCAGCGGAATCAGCCCCATTATCACCTCGCGCGAGGAGAGGAAGCTGCTGATGACCGCGAGCGGGTCAACGAGGAAGAAGAAATCGACGGCAATCGGCGAGCGCACAGGGTACACGGTGAACGCCAGCAGAATCACGAAGAGCAGAAGGACCGCCAGCTGCACCATTCGCCGGACGTTCTGCATCCGCCAGAACCGCTGACGCACCCGTCCGCCTGCCTTGAGCCGCTGGCGCGCTTCAGTCACCGTGTTCATCCGTCATACCCGGGTGATATTGAGCCGGTTCAGTCGGGCTTCGCCCACGCCCAGTCGATGCGCGTGCATGATGTAGCCGATGTCGTCCGGCTTCAAGCCGAACAGTGTGGTGGCGAAGGCGTCCACCGCCACCGGGTCTACACCGGCGATAATCTGGTTGGGATACTTCACGTCGCCCGGACCCTTCGGTCCTCGCGTGACGAGGATGCGCGTGGCGTCCACGACAGTCAGGTGCGGCTTGACCGCCAGCGCGAAATCGCCGATGCACTCGTGCACGCCCTGCACATGCCACGACTGCCGGTCCCACACGATGCCCATCAGGTTCTTCAGCCCCAGCGTCACGCGGGTGGCGCTGTGGTCTTTCGCCACAGGCAGGTTGATGAAGCAATCTGCCTCCAGCACGTCGCGCACCACCTCTGTTTGATGAAGCACCCTCGCATTGGGGATGCTCACAGGACGGTACATGCCCTCGGCGTTGGCGTTGACGATAATAGCCCCTGTCGCGTCGGCTACTTTGCGGATGCCGCTCATCTCGAAGCACACGGTCGCGGGGTTGTCGCAGGTGTGTTCCGCGATGAGAATGCGCTTCGCTCCCGCCGCCTTGCACAGCTCGATGACCGCCGCTACCACCTCGGGATTGGTGTTCGCTGCCTGCTCCGGTGTGCGCAACCACGCCGCATTCGGCTTCAGCACCACGGTATCGCCGGATCGTACGAACTTCTCGATCCCTCCGAGCGGTCGCAGGGCACGTTCCACCATCTCGCGGGCGCTACCGCGCGAGGCGACTGCCACGGTGCTCTGTACTTTCTGGAAGTGTTCTGCTCTGGCGGTATCCAGAGGTTTCTGAGTGGCATCGGTCTGCGCCCCACGCCGTCCGGTGCAACCAGCAATCGCCGCAACGCCTGCCAGACCTAATAACTGCAACATCTCGCGCCGATTCATGGGCGCAACCTCCTTCTATGATACTGACGGTGTAACCCTTCCCGCTGTTACACTCTTTGGATGAGCTTGTTTCAGTTTATCTAGCTTGTTTATCATTATACCATGCGCGGGGCAGGATGGCAAATGTGCGGGGACGCAGTGCTTCAACCGGCGAGCCGTTTCAGCCCGAGTAGCCGCACGCGGACTTCAGGTGTTCTTAGCCCGTTGCCATGCTGTGCCCCACCAGCGGTTCCAGCATGATGGTCTCCGTCTCGTCATCGTAGGCAATCACCTCGCCGTAGCGACCCCACTCGATGATGGTATTCAACTGTTTCTCGGCGTCGGCGGGGGGAAGCTCCAGCTCGATCGCCGCGCGCACCACATCACGCTTCAGGCTCTGGTTTTCCGCGAGGTGAAGCATATTCATCAGCCACTGGAAGATGGGCAGGCGGCGGATACGTGTGGAGAAAATCTCCTTGCGGGTAAGGATGCTTGCCTCGCTGAAGGTCTCGCCCAGCGGTGTCAGCATCACGTCACCCTGTCCCACGCGCACGAAGCCCAGCAGCTCGGCGGTGTCGATGAGCCTCAGCACCAGATCGGAGTCCGCCCCGAAGTCTTCGGTCAGCTGGTAGATGTCGTAGGTGGGCTGAGAGGACTCGGAGAGGTGTTCCAGCAGACCCACGAGGTCGCTAATCTGAATCTGCGGCAGCCAGCGCGTGATACCCGGTTTGCCTGGGGCAGTTCCCATCTCCACCGGTTCGGGTTGCGTCTGCCCGGCAAGGATGGCGTAGATATGGTCGATCAGTTTAAGGAACTGCGGCGCCTTTCGATGGCGAGGGTGGGGCAGGTCTACCTCCACCTCGGCGATGACCCTGCCCGGCGACGTGCCCATGATGATGAGCCGATCTGCCATCTCCGCCGCTTCCTCGATGTTGTGGGTCACCATCAGGATGGTCTTTGTGGGAATCTTCCCGTCCAGCCACAGCTCCAGCAGTTCACCCCGCAACGCCTCGGAGCTGAGCACGTCCAGCGCCGAGAACGGTTCGTCCAGACACAGCAGCTCCGGCTCGACCGCCATCGCGCGCGCGAATCCCACCTTCTGGCGCATTCCACCGGAGAGCTCGCGCGGGTAGGCGTTCTCGAAACCGTCCAGACCAACGCGGTCCAGAAGGTCAAGCGCCCGTGCGGTGCGGATTTTGGGTGGCACGCCGCGCGCCTTCAGCGCCACCTCCACGTTCTCCTGCACCGAGAGCCACGGAAACAGCGCGAAGGTTTGAAAGACGATACTGGCGTATGGGTTTACTCCCTGCAGTTCCTGTCCACGATATCCGATGCGTCCTTCTGTGGGGCGCTGGAGACCGGTGATGAGGCGCAGCAGGGTGCTCTTGCCGCAGCCAGAAGGACCCAGCAAACACACAAACTCTCCCTCATGGATATTCAGGTTAATGTCCTGAACGGCGTAGAAGCGCTTCCTGCCGGTGGCGTACACCTGGCTCACATGCTCCAGTTCCACAAGTGTCTTGCCGTTGTTCATCTCTCACTCCATCCGATAGCGTGATGCGGCGATACGATACAGTCGTCTCCACAACAGACGGTTCACAAGCACCACCGTGAGTATCATGGTCAGGGTGGACGCCAGAAGAAGCGGGAAATCGCCCTGCGCGGTGCTGTAGGCAATCAGGTCGCCCAGACCGGTGACCCGCAGGGTGCGTCCACCAAACTCGATATATTCCGCCACGATGCTGGCGTTCCATGCGCCGCCGCTGGCGGTAATCGCGCCCGTTATCAGATACGGGAAAAGCGCCGGTAGAATCAACACCCGCCACTTTTGCCACCGGCTCATACCCAGCAAAGTGACGGTGTAGCGCAGTTCCTGCGGAATGGACATGGTTCCGGCAATGACGTTGAACAGCAGGTACCACTGCGTGCCGGTAAGCATCAACAGCACTGCAGCCATGTTCAGTCCGGCGGGCAGCTTTATGAGCATCAGCACGAACACCGGGAACAGCGCCGTTGCCGGGATCGAGGCGGCAATCTGCACCAGCGGCTGAAGCCACCCAGCGAGTCGGGCGTTCATCCCGATGAAAACCCCCAGCGGAACCGTCCAGCCGAAGGCAATCGCCAGCGCGATAATCACTCGCAGGGCGGTCATGAGCACTCCCTGCAGGATGTCCAGCCACTGCGTTAACTCCACCTGCACCAGCAAATGCACCGCGCGCAGGGTGCCATATCCCACCAGCAACAGCACCAGCACAATGAACAGCCTCCACGGCAGTTCTCCGTGCCCCCGTTGCGCTTCCGCGTGTTCGGGGCGGAAGGGCCACATCCGCAGAGACCATGCGTCTACCCGCTCGCCCATTCGCTCCCAGAAGGCGGATACCTTTTCGGACAGCCGCGACGAGCGCAGGATATCGTAGAACCACGAGCTGCCGTGCGACTCCTGTTCGATCATCTCCAGCTTGAACTTCTCGCTCCATGCTACGAGCGGTCGCCAGAGGAGCTGGTCGAGCAGCACAATGACCAGCACCAGCGTACCAAGCCCCCACAGGATGGCACCGATGTTGCCCTGATGGGAAGCCTCGCGCAGGTACGCGCCCAGCCCCGGAAGCCGGTAGTCTCGGTCGCCGACGGTGAAGATCTCCGCCGCCATCAGGAAAAACCATCCACCCGCCCAGCTCATCATGCTGTTCCAGATCAAGCCAATAGCGCCGAAGGGCAGCTCCAGCTTGCGCATCTTCAACCACCAGTTCATGCGCAGGATGGCTGCCGCCTCGCGCAGGTCCATCGGTTGGGTGGTCAGCGACTGATACCACGAGAAGGTCATGTTCCAGACCTGACTGGTGAAGATGAGCACGATAGATGCCAGCTCCGCCGCGAGGCGCTCATGCAGTACGGCGCTCAGCCCGAGCAGAACGACAGGCAGGAACGAGAGGATGGGCACACTCTGGAGAACATCCAGTGTGGGCAGCAGAATCTGCTCGGCGCGGCGTTTGCGCGCTGCCGCGTAGCCGTAAATCAATGTGAAAGTGAGAGATAGCAGATACGCGGCGCCCATCCGCACCACCGAGCGGAAGGCGTAGTAGGGCAGAGCGGAGGGTTCGAGCACGATGCCGGGACCCTGCACTACCTCCGGGGCGTGAAAAGCGAAATGCACCCCCAGATAAAGCAAAGCCGTGATGGTCAGGAGGACGAACGCGTCGCTCCACCGGAACTCACGGGTCGTCTGCTTGAGCTCGTAAATTGGCGCTTTCAGGTAGTGCATCGGCAACGGTTCCTTTCACGGAGGAACGGATTCACGTTTCAATCTGGCGCAGGCGAACGCACGCCCTTCTTTCCAGGCGTAAGCTCTGTTCGCCCAAAACGGGTGAAAAGCCTGCGGCTGATTGTCGCGCAGCTGCGAGTGGTTGAGCCGCAGAAGCGGGTAAAATATCAGCTTATTATACATGGCAGGATACCGTATGAGCAAGCGATAATCCCTGTTTAACGTGAGCAGGGATAAGAGGCTCGTTGGGGGTGCAACATCTGCCCGTTTCCACAGGTCGATGTTAAGTGAAGCCATGAGAGCCAGTGTACCCGCCGTGATTGTGATGGTCGTCGCGTGTGCGGTGTCTTCGTACGCGCAGAGGCAGGCTTCTGCTCCGCCGAAATGGAAGCAGGAGTTTCAGCGTGCTCGACAGGTATGGGACAACGGCGAGTCGGATCGCGCCCTGCGCATTCTGGAGAAGACACTGGTGCTGGCACCCGACAACACGGCGCGCGCGCAGATCGCCTTTCGCTACGCCGACTGGTCGCATCAGCTGGGCAGATACAGCACCGCCAGACAGTGGTACCAGAAATGTCTTGACGTCGCTCCTGAGGGCTCCGACCTGATACGGCGGGCAACGGCGGGGTTGAAAAGCCTTCCCCCACCGGCACCCGCGCCCGCCTTGCCCGGGACGGTACCTCCTGTTGCGGTAACGCCACCGCACTGGCGGCAGGTACGCGAGCCTGCGCCGGAGCGCGGTCCGGTCTATGCGGCGGCTGTGGTAATGCTGGTTATGCTGTTTGGCTTCCTGCTGGTGCTGCGGTGGGCGAGCGGTTGGCGCAAAGAAGCCTTTTTCGCGCAGGTTTTGCTCAGCGCCCTGCTTGCCGGTGCTGGCACCATGATGCTCCCACTGGCATGGCTGGCGCTCGTGCAGGAACTGAACATACAGCCCGACGGCTGGATGGCGGGCGCTCTGACGCTGGGCAGCGTCGGGTGCCTCGCATTCGCAGCGCGGTCGTGGCAGCAGGGACAGCTTCTGCGCAGTACGCCGCTGACCCGCCTGCGCAGTGCATCACACGGTTTCCTGAAGGTACGCGGAGTTGCCGAGCCTGCCTTCGGACTGTTGAACAGCCGGGTGGGCGACATTCCTGCTCTCTACCTGCACGAGGTGTCGGAACGTTACGTGCGTCGCACAGAAAGTTACTACGACTCGCAGAGCAAGAGGTGGAAAACGCGCACTGTGTACCGCTGGGAGACGATTTACAGTTTCGTGCAGGGCGTGAATTTCATCATGGACGACGGCACAGGCAAAGCCATTGTGGAGGTGCAGGGAGCAGAGTTCCACCCTCAGCATGTGGCGCTGTTCTACAACTACACGCCCGTGCGGTCGTTTCCGTGGTTTGCCAGCGTGGGGGACGTGCGCACCCGGGTGAGTTACATTCCACCGAACGCGACTGTGACGGTTTGGGCGCGCTATTACGAGCATGACCTGCCGGGCACAACGCGCGACGAGATGCGCCTGCAGTACGACCGATTTCACCGGTGCATGGTGGTGCTGGAGGGTCAGGAAAGCAAGGTGTACAGCAGTAGAACGGGCACGGGGCTGGCACTGGCAGTGATGGGCGTGCTGATGGCTCTGGGCGTGCTGTTCATTTTGCTAAACCCCGGCATCGTCGCAACGTTCGCCGAGTAACGAGGAGGTATGGAAACATGGGCACTGTGAGCACGTTAGCCATTGTGCTGTTCATCGTGGGCGGTGTACTGGTCATCTGGGTCATCGCCGCGTACAACACACTGGTGAACCTTCGTGGACAGGCACAGCGTGCGTGGGCAAACGTCGACGTGGCGCTGAAACAGCGATGGGATTTGATACCCAATCTGGTGGAGACGGTGAAAGGTTACGCTCAGCATGAGAAACAGGTGCTGGATCGTATCGCCGAGCTGCGGGCAGTGGCACTCGGTGCCAAAGACAGGAAGCAGCGCATTCAAGCGGAGCAAGAGGTAACGCGCCTGCTGGGTAACATCATCGTGTGGGGCGAGAACTACCCGGCGCTGAAGGCGAACGAGAACTTCCTGCACCTGCAGCGCACGCTCGCGGATATCGAGGAACAGATTGCCGACCGCCGGGAGCTGTACAACGAGGCAGCGACCAACTACAACGTCTATCAGAAAACCTTCCCGGCGGTGCTGGTAGCCCAAAGCGTGTGGGCTGAGGAGATGCCCCTGTTTGAAGCCGCACCACAGGAACGCGAAGTGCCTAAGGTGCAGTTTTAGAGGCTGGTGGGTCGCAGGCGGTGGACAGGCGTAAGTGGGTAGGAAGTGCGTCCTATCGTGCGCTTTGCCACCGCTGTCCCGCCGTTGCAGACGAATTGCACCGTTTGTGCGAAAAACCCGAAAAAACCGTTGTTTTTCCCGCCGAATGTGGTATACTACCTATGTTCGGTGTTCGTTGCACGCAACGGTTCGGTTCCGGGGTCCGTGAACCTCATGTGAGGAGACCGCGTTCGAGCCTGTCGGCAGCACCGTAACAGAAATCCGGGAGGCGAGGCGCTTCCCAACATGAGGTAAACAAATGGCAGAAACCACTTCGTTGTTCGTAGGAAACCTTTCCTACGCCACCACCGCAGACCAGCTGCGCGAGCTGTTCTCCCCGTGGGGTCCCGTCGAGGATGCCCGTGTCGTGGAAGGGCGCGGTTTCGGTTTTGTGGACATCCCCGCCGAGAACATGCAGGCAGCGATCGACGCCACCAACGGGCAGGTCTTCATGGGCAGGACGATCACGGTGAATCAGGCTCGTCCACGCACCGAGCGGCGCGACGGTGGCTTCCGCAACGACCGCGGTGGCTACGGCTCCGGGCGACGCGACCGTCGCTGGTAAGCCCAAACCGCACCACGTGCAACGGCACGCCATCCGGCGTGCCGTTTGTGCTTACTTCAGTCGGACGATGGTAACGCCGTCCCCGCCCTCCGCAGGCTCCGCCCCACGGTAAGATGCCACAAGGGGATGTGTGCGCAGATAGTCGCGCACTGCCTGCCGAAGAGCACCGGTACCCTTGCCGTGCACCACGCGTACCTGTTCCAGCCCCGCCGTGTAGGCATCATGCAGATACTGGTCCAGATTAGCCAGTGCCTCGTCCACCCTCTGCATTCTCAGCATGATTTCCGGCGACACCTGTGCAGCGCGTGAGAGGTTCACCGGCACCGAGATGGCTGGCGCTGCTGACGCGGGCGCCACGATACGCCTCAGTGCCTCGCGAGGCACCGTGACGCGGATTGCCCCCGCCTGCACCACAGCCTCTTTCTCCGTCAGATGAAGCACCGTGCCTGTCACGTTCAGCGTGGTGACCTTCACGGTGTCGCCCTCGCGGATTTCGCCCGGTAGGTGAGTGCTGGGGCGAGGAGTCAGCAGTTCGCGCAGCTTCTGTTCTGCCTGTCGCACCTGCTGGCGCGCCTCCTGTGCCGCCCGGTTCTCACGAGGTTGTTCGCGCAGGCGCCGATAGGCTTCTTCTGCCTGCTGCACCAGTTCCTGCAAGCGTGCCTGCACCTCCTGTGATACCTCCTCGCGCAGGCGGCGGCGCTCCTCGTCCAGCTGTTCCAGCCTTCGCTGGAGCTGTCTGCGCAGTTCCTGTGCCTCCCGACGCTCCTTCTCGGCGGCAGTGCGCGCCTCTTCCACCAAACGTTGCTCCTCCTCCAGACGCCGCATGATGCTGGACGCCTCCGTCTCGCGCCCGGCGAGGCGTGCCTGTGCCGTGTCGATCACGCTCTGCGGTAAGCCGAGGCGCTGGGCAATCACGATGGCGTGGCTGGAGCCCGGCGTGCCGAGTCGCAGATGGTAGGTGGGGCGCAGGGTCTGTACATCGAACTCCACCGAGGCGTTCTGAACCCCCTGTCGAGCATAAGCATAGCTTTTAAGCTCGCCGTAATGGGTGGTTGCCATCACGCGCGAGCGTCGCGCCAGCAGGTAGTCCAGTATCGCCTGAGCCAGAGCCGCGCCTTCGGCGGGATCGGTGCCCGCACCCAGCTCGTCCAGCAGAACAAGGGTATGGTCGTCGCATTGGGGCAACATGCCGGCGATGTTGGTGATGTGCCCGGAGAAGGTGGACAGCGACTGCTCGATACTCTGCTCGTCGCCTATGTCGGCGAACACTTTGGGAAACACCGCCATCTCGGTGCCCGTATCCGCAGGCACATGCAGCCCCGACTGCATCATCAGCGTAAGCAACCCTACCGTTTTCAGGGTCACCGTTTTGCCACCGGTGTTCGGTCCAGTGATAAGCAGGATGCGGAAGCGGTCCCCGAGCTCCGCGTCGATCGGTACGACCGGCGGTTTGAGCAAGGGGTGACGCGCCTGACGCAGACGGATTTTGCCCTGTGTGTTCAGCACCGGCTCGATGGCGTCCCACTCCGCGCTGAGGCGCGCCCGGGCGTCGATAAAGTCCAGCTCCGCCAACGCGTCGCAGGTGAGCAGAAGGGCATCGCTGTGTTGACCCACCAGGGCGCTCAGCTGGGCAAGGATGCGCTCGATTTCCGCCTGTTCTGCCACCTGCGCCTCGCGAATCTGATTGCCGAGGTCTACCACCTCCTGCGGTTCCATGAAAAGTGTGGCGCCAGAGGCGCTCACGTCATGCACGATGCCTCCGAACTGTGCGCGGTATTCTGCCTTCACCGGCAGACAATAGCGGTCACCGCGCATGGTGATCACTGGTTCCTGCAGCATGTTGCGAATGCGCGTGGAGCCGAGGGCGGCTTGCAGGCGTTCAGTGATGCGCGTGTGCAGCTGGCGCAGGCGCTGGCGAAGCCGAGCCAGCTCGGGGCTGGCGCTGTCGGCGACGGTGGCATCGTCGCGCAGGCAGCGGCGGATTTCGCCCGCCACTTCGGGCAGGGGTTCCAGCTGCCGAGCCAGCACACAGAGGGCAGGGCAACGCTCTTCGCGTGCCAGCAGGAACTGGCGCAGGCGCCGCGCGGTCTCCAGCGTATCGGCAACCGATAACAGGGATTCGGGTGGAAGAACTCCGCCCGCCCGAGCCAGCGACACTGGCGAACGAACATCCTGCGCCCCTCGAAGAGACATCTCCTCCGCGAGATCGATCAGCCGTCGCGCTTCGGAGGTCTGCTGCAAGCGCAGGCGTATCGCGTCGATATTGGTCAGGGGTTGCATCTGGCGCACGCGTTGAGCGCCCAGAGGTGTGGTGCAGTGCGCCATCAGGCGCTCGCGGATGGCTTCATATTCCAGCACTCTCAGGGTGTGCGCCGTCATTCAGTCCACGTCGGGGTCGATGCCCATCTCCCGGAGCCGTTGTGCCAGCCTTGCCGCTCGCTGTCGCTCTTGCTCTGCCTCGCGTTGTGCCTGCTCTACCCGCTGGCGCTCGCGCTCCAACTCTCGGCGGAGTTCCACGTAGGGGATGAACCGTTCGCCGTCGGGACGATACAGCACCAGAGCGGTGTCCTCCAGGGTGAAACGCACGCCCATGCGCGGGCTGACCCATCCCTCCATCTCTCGCACCGGCGCGAAAACACCGTTTGCCCGCAGCCATCCTTCCAGCGTGCCGCGGTCGGGGTCGTAGACGTAGTACTCCTCCACGCCGTACTGCTCGTAAAACCGATACTTCTCGATGAGCTCCGAAAGTCGGTTGTCCGGAGAGAGCACTTCAAACACTACCTGTGGCGCGACGTTGTCCTCTTCCCACTGTTTGTAGGAGGAGCGATGCCCCTTTGGTCGCCCGAACGCCACCATCACATCGGGTGCGGTGCGTATCTCGGGGTGTCCCTCCACGGGATACCACAACAGGTCGGCTGCAACGAACACATCCTCGCGGTCCGCAAAGAGGGCAGAGATGTTGTCGAACAGGTAGACGATGGTCTCCAGCTGTTTGGTGTTGTCCGCCATCGGTTTGCCATCACTTTCCGGGTACACAATCTTCTTTTTGGGCAC
>CAKZNX010000226.1 GCA_937132045.1 uncultured bacterium | reverse complement strand
ACTGCAGCGCGCTGGCGGGACTGAGGCTGAGCAGCAGAAGCATCGTCGAGGCGACACCTGCTACAAGCCAGAAGCGTAAACCTTTCATGCTCGCCTTCCATCTCCTTTCTTAGAGTGGTACTCGGATGGATAACCTGAGCTCATTGTAGCGCACCTGTACAGGATTGTCAACAGGGTAATACCCACTTTCGTAAAGATTCTGCTAGCAAACTTCCGATCACCGGTACTGGTGCAGTGCTGGACCTGCTCTCCTCTCAAGCAAACCAACGAACCACCTTCCTAGTGGTCTCCCTTCCCTCCTCGGGGTGGCAGGGTGCGCCGACTCAGATTCTCCCACCGCTAATATATGCAAGATTCGTACCACAGACGGGGTTTTTCGAGAGTTACGGGCGGAAATTTTCGAAAATTGTTCGCCCGAAGGCGAAACCGTACAAGAGCCGGCGATGGGTTTGACCAATGATGTCGTGTTACGCCACTTTGCGCACTTTCTAAAAGCCCGCCCCACGAACGCCTATCAGCGACTCCAGCAGCACCACACTGCAGTACACCACCACGTCACCCAGAATCAGCCCAAGAAAGAACGGGCGCAACCTGCGATACACGGGCATCCCCCCGTAGCGCTTTACCAGAGATGAGATGACCCACCCGATCAGCGCGCCACCCCATATCTGCCCGCTGACGTTCTCACTGCTGGCAATCACAAACCCCAGCGGCGATAACCTCCACCACGTGAAACGCCGGTTCAGGTTCAGCAGAAGCAGACCGACGCCCGCCCCAATGATGGCGGCGCTCCACACCTCTGCCGAAGGGGGCTGACGCGATGCCATGTCGCTCATCAGGCGTTGCAGGTGCTGTGGCACATTCCACGAAAGGGGCCATGCGGCGAAGTTCACCGCCCCATACTGGTACGACCACCACAGGATGAAGAAATACGCCCCACCCAGCGCCACCAGCACCGACAGCACCACGCCAGCCAGGTGCACACGCTGGGGCAAGCGCGCCTCATGCCGGAACTTCTCGTCGTTCAGCGCAAAGTAGAGAAAGCTCATGTCCGCTCGCCCCACCAGCGCGTTGTGCGCGTTCAGCATCCACAAACTGGCGTTGCTCTGCCACAGATTCCCCGAGAACCCGTGTATCAGCCGCTCCGGTACGTAACCGTTGTCCACCAGATACACCCCGCCCGACGCCACCATCCTGCCCAGCGCCAGCACGATGGCGTACAGAATCGCTAGAAACAGCAGTAACATGAACACGTTGCCACCTGCCAGAACTGCCCAAACCACCATCGCACCGTTGGCTGCCAGAAAGCCCAGCACCGCCCCGCGTGACACCCTCGCTGACGGGTCGCGACGCCAGGCTTTCACCACGTCGCCCCACACAGGCAACAGCATACTCACCGCCAGCACCACACACGCCCCAAACTCGGTGTGGTGTATCCAGTCCATCGGGTTGAAGGTGACGGTGCCAGACGGCGCGGCAGCATTGTAGCCCATCAGCGCGAAAGCAAGCAGTTGCGCCCGATACAGCAGATGGAACACCCAGATGGACGCCGCGACCTCACCGTTGATCAGATACGAAACGCCGATGACCAGCATCCACACTGGAAACACAAAATCGCGCAGGGCGTTCAGTGGAGCCGTCTGCCACCCTTCCCCAATCCGCCAGGTGATAATCTGCCCGATCTCGGGGATAGTGGGAAAATAGGAGTGCATCTGCCCGACGCCGATCATGGTGCCGGGCAACAGAAAGCCCAGCCACAGCAGAGGATTACGCCAGAAGCGGTCGCCCTCACTGCCCGCACCCATCATCTCGAGGGGCAGCTCCATCAGTGGGAAGGTGACGCGCTCTTCCTCGATCCACCTGTGCGCCAGTATCCGCGCCAGACACCCTAACGCCACGATCAGCGCCAGTGCAACAAACGTCCACCCCAGCAAGGGAACCACCCACGCCCCCCATGGGATGCCAGCACCCGGCGGCAGCGCCTCGTAGAAGGTGCGAACCGCTTCCCGATCCTGCACCATGAGCCATGAGGGGATGGCGTCTGCCAGCTGTTCGGCGTACGGGACGCCTCCGCGTCGTGGATAGTACTGTGGTGCCACTGCCAGCGTTACCAGCGTCTCGCCCAGCGAAGCCTGCGGAAGGGCAGCGGAGATGAACAGCAACGAGAAGACGATGCCCAGCTCCCACTTCTGCATCGCCCACCGAGGGCGTACCCGCTTCAGTATCCCGTTCAGAACCACCGTCAGGAAAAAGAAGAACACCGCCCCGCTCGGCAACGAGGCGGCAGTGATATACCGCCGGTAAATCAGGTTCGAGTGGATGGTGAGGGCACACAATGCCAGCACCAGTATCAAGCCCCAGACAACGGCACGCACCGCCCGCCACATCACCGGATGCGTGGCTGCAGATAAGCCTGCCCGCACACCCCTTTCGGCAGGCACCGCAATCCTGTTCACCTTCTCCTCCGTCTGCTGTATACTTAGAGTATACGGCACCATGAGCGAGCGTGGAAAGCAAAGATTGCAGAAGATACTCGCACGGGCGGGTTACGGCTCACGCCGGGCGTGCGAAGTGCTCATCCTGCAGGGACATGTGCGCGTCAACGGACAGGTAGTGACCGAGCTGGGCTCGCAGGCAGACCCCGCCCACGACACCATCGAGGTGGACGGCATATCTGTGCGTCTGCCCCAGACACACACCTACATCCTCCTGCACAAGCCGGCGGGCGTGGTCACCACCCGGCACGACCCCCATGCCAAACGCACGGTGATGCATCTGCTGGAAGGGGTGGAGGCAGCGGTGTTTCCGGTCGGCAGGCTGGACACGGACACCACCGGCGTGCTTCTGCTAACAGACGACGGCGAGCTGGCGTTTCGATTGACGCATCCGCGCTACGGCGTGCCAAAAACCTACCTGGTGGAGGTACGTGGCAAGGTCGACGAACAGGCTGTGCGCCAGCTCCGTGACGGTGTGGAGCTGGAAGACGGCGTTTCCGCGCCGGCTCAGGTGCAGCACACCGGTTACCATCCGCAGAGGCAGACCACCACCCTGCGAATGACCATCCACGAAGGGCGCAAGCGGCAGGTCAAACGCATGTGTGAGGCGGTCGGACACCGCGTGGTGCGTCTGCACCGCGAGCGATTCGGACCGCTCACCCTGCGCAACCTGCCGCCGGGCGCGTGGAGACACCTGACCCCCAGGGAGGTTACTGCACTCCGCCGGGCAGTGGGGCTGGCTTCCTATGCCTGCGGTTGCTGAGGCTGATCCCACGGCGACCTGCGGTAGGCGTCGTGGTGCAGCTTGCGCAGGCGCATCAGTCCCTTTTTGGCGTTCTCGTATTCCGGATTGAGTCGCAACGCTGCCTCGTACTCCATCTCCGCTTCCATGTACGAGCCCAGCGCTTCGTATGCCGCTCCCAGATTGTAGTGCGCACGATAGGATTCGGGCTGTATCTCCGCCGCCTTGAAGAAAGCATGTGCCGCCTTCTCAAAGTCCTGCATCTGTGCGTACGCCGCGCCAGCGTAGAACCATGCGGTGTAGTGCTGTCCTTCCTTCTGCAGAACCCAGTACATCCGCTCGATGCACTCCTCGTAACGGCCCTGCTTGAAGAGTTCTATCCCTTCCTCCAACCACTGCTGAGCATCCGCCATTTCCTCACCCCCACACGCTATCTAACTTATCGACAGTCGCCGGGGGACGAACGTTACCCCCAGTCCAAATCTCTGACGGCGCCAGCGACGCGGTCCATCACGGCGCTCATTCGTCGCCGGTCTGTCCGAAGTTGCGCACCAGAATCCCGAAGTCGAACAGGGTGACCTCGCTATCGCTGTCGAGGTCCGCATCGGGGTTCCAATTGTTGTCGCCGGGCACACTGCCGAAGGCGGCAACCAGCTTGCCGAAGTCGAACAGGGTAACCTCGTTATCGCCGTCGATATCCCCGTTCAGCAGGGATGCGTCCACGCCGGTCACGTTGGCGCCATTTACCTGCACGTTGCGCACCGCCTTGCGCAGCCAGTGTCTTGCTTTGAACGCCGGGTCATAGTTGCCGTTGGGCACGCCGGGCACGGTGTAGCCGCCGGTGCCGGTCAGGTTCACAATGAGCGTTCGGATGGGATTGGTGCTGCTAGCATTGCGCAGCTGTATGGCAACTGGTACCGTGGTCACGTTACCGGCGAAGTCACCAAGCACCACGCGCCCGCTGATGGTGTAGGTGCGCACGATGGGGCGTGCCGGTCCGCCAGAGGTGGTATACCAGGTGAAGTACACCCACTGCTCCCATATCCAGTTCCAGTAAGCCATGGTGCCTTCCAGACGCGCACCGTTCTGCCGGATGGTACCCTGCCACACCACATCCGTATTCCCCACACCGGGGATGTTTGCCACACCGGAAAAGGAGATGGTGTCGCCGTCCACCCTTCCAGAGATGTTGTATTGCCCCATCGGGTTATTATTCGGGGGCAGGTACTGCACCCGTCCCGTGAACTCACCCGTCGTGGTATTCATGCTGAAGAAGCGGATGTTGCCGTCGAACACGAAGCCGTAGTAGACGTCCCGTATCTGCGCCGTCCAGTAGGTGTTGGAGACGTCCCAGTTGGGTGGGGCAGCGAACACCGGTACCGCAACCACAAGCAGGAGTAGAACGAGAAGGCGTTTCATTGCCGACACCTCCCTCCTCCTCAAGGCTCGGAATGCTATTCTATCACAACAGGGGCAGGGCGGTCCGATGGGCAATAACGCCGTCTCGCTTTGGATTTTTGCGCGCTTTAGGGATATAATTTCTGTGCGGAAGGAGGATGCAAAACCCGGTGATAGCGCGTCTGGAAGAGGTGGCGAAGCGTTTCGAGCAGATCGAGCAGGCTCTGGCTGACCCACAGGTGGCTTCAGACCCGAAGGAACTGCAGAGACTGGGCAAGGCACATGCGGAGCTGGAGCCGATCGTGCAGGCGTTTCGGGAGTACCGCACCACGCTGAAGCGCATCGAGGACGCCGAGGCTCTGCTGGACGACCCCGAAATGCACGACCTGGCGCAGGAAGAGCTGAACACTCTGAAGGAGCGGCGCGAGAAGCAGGAACACCTGCTCAGGTTGATGCTCCTGCCCAAAGACCCCAACGACGAGCGCAATGTCCTGCTGGAGATTCGGGCGGGCACCGGTGGCGAGGAGGCGGCACTCTTCGCGGCGGAGCTGGCACGAATGTACATGCGCTACGCCGAACGGCGCGGCTGGAAATATGAGGTTCTGGACGTGCAGGAGACAGGCATCGGCGGTTACAAGGAGATCGTTTTGCTGATTGAGGGTAAGGGTGCATACAGCGCGCTCAAGTACGAAAGCGGGGTGCACCGCGTGCAAAGGGTGCCTGTCACCGAAAGCAGTGGACGCATCCACACCTCTGCCGCCACGGTTGCCGTTCTGCCTGAAGCCGAAGAGGTGGAGGTGGAAATCAACCCGGACGACCTGGAGACCGACACCTTCCGCGCGGGCAGTGCGGGCGGTCAGCACATGCAGAAGAACGAGACCGCCGTGCGCATCCTGCACAAACCAACGGGCATCGTGGTCACCTGTCAGGATGAACGCTCGCAGTTGCAGAACCGCGAGAAGGCGATGCGCATGTTGCGCACCCGACTGTACGACCTCCAGCAACAACAGATACAGGCGGAGCGCACCGCTACCCGCAAGTCGCAGGTGGGTACCGGTGACCGCAGCGAGAAAATCCGCACCTACAACTTCCCGCAGGGGCGCGTGACCGACCACCGCATCGGGCTGACCATCTACAACCTCCAGGAGATTCTGGACGGCGACATTCAGCCGTTTGTGGAGGCTCTGATTGCCGAAGACCAGGCGCGAAAGTTGCAGGAGGCGGACGCGGAAACGGCGGTCGCCGGATCGAGGAGCTAGACCGTGAACCGCGGTCGTGACTTGAGGGATGAGGCAAAGAGTGACCTTGAGTTCAGGCAACAGGATCGCCTCACTCTCGCTATACTCGGGCGGAAGCCGAGAGGTGCCTGTTCTATGCCGAGCAAATCGTTCGATTCTGTGAAAGTCTTCTATCCTGAAGAAGACCCTGCAGCTGCGTGGACTGGAACCTCATCTGCTGAGCGGGGAGGAGTTTCGCGCGGTGCTTCCCACGTGGCAACGGATGCTGAAGGACGGTATCACCCTGTGGGGGGAGATGCCTGCGCCAGGCGCTTCCGCTGTGTAGATGACACGTCGCCCTCGCGCCCAAGCCTGCGGTATTGTTCCTAACCAGGCGAGAGAAGACTTCCCCGACTACGACACAGTGCGCAGGGAACGCAGCTTGTGCACTGCCCTGACCACCTGCTCGACGGTGTAATCGATCTGCTCTTCGGTGTTATCTTTGCCCAGCGTGAAGCGCACCGAGCCTTCGATGAGGTGTGGGGCGACGCCCATAGCCACCAGCACATGCGACGGCTCAGTGTCCCCCGACGAGCAAGCCGCCCCCGCCGAGCAGTAGATGCCCACCGCGTCCAGCGACAGCACCAGCGTCTCCCCTTCCACCCCACCAAAAGCCAGATGCGCGTTGTTCGGCAGGCGATGGGTCGGGTGCCCGGTCAATACAACGTCTGGCACACGTTCCAGAATTCCCTGAACCAGCCGATCGCGCAGGGCGCGTACACGCTCCATTTCGGAGGTACCCTGCTGAAGGACACGCTGCGCCGCCGCGCCTAATCCCACAATACCATGCACGTTGTATGTTCCCCCACGCCGACCGCGCTCCTGACCGCCCCCATCCAGCAAGGGACGCAGTGGAGTGCCCCGCCGTACCACCAGCGCCCCCACCCCTTTCGGACCGTACAGCTTGTGCGCCGAGATTGCCAGCATGTCCACGCCCAGCGCCTGCATATCCACCGGGATTCTGCCCACCGTTTGCACCGCATCGGTGTGGAAGGGGATACCGTGTTCACGCGCGATGGCGGCTATCTCCGCGATGGGTTCGATGGTGCCCACTTCGTTGTTAGCGTGCATGACGCTGATGATCCCCGTGCGGGAAGTGATAGCGCGACGTACGTCGTTGGGGTCCACCATGCCTGTGCTGTCCACAGGCACAAACGTCACCTCCCAGCCCAGTTCCTGCACGGCTTCACAGGCTTCCAGCACGGCATGGTGCTCGATGGGTGTGGTGATAAGGTGGTTTTTGCGGTCGCCCCACGCCCGCACGGCGCCCTTGATCGCCCAGTTATCGCTCTCGGTCCCGCCGCCGGTGAAGTACACGTCATCGGGCTCGGCGTTGACCAGCAGTGCCACCTGCTCGCGGGCATGTTCCACCGCCTCACGCGCCTCCTGCCCCGCCGTGTAGATGGCGGAAGGGTTGCCGAAGGCGTGCTGAAGGTAGGGCAACATCGCCTGCAGCACTTCGGGCGCCACAGGCGTGGTCGCCGAGTGGTCAAGATAGACTGGCAACATACCTGTCTGCTATCGGCACCCGATGGTGGGATACATCTCCGTGATGGGACACCTGCCGTTCGCCTGCACACCGCAGCGCAGGCAAATCTCCTCCACGATGCGCGTGTCGTGCTCCACCGCGGCGATGACGAAGGCGCGCAAGCCGTCGATCAGCGCCTGCTTGTCCTCCGGATGCATCTCATCCAGCACCTGCTTCAGCCGCGCGGCGCGCTCTTCTTCCACCTGCCGGGTCAGCCGCTCGCCCTTTTCGGTCAGCTGCACCTCCACAAACCGCCGGTCGGCAGGGTTGCCGTGACGGGTCACCAGCCCCTTGCGTACGAGCCGGTTCAGCATATTCGTTGCGGAAGGATAGCTAATGTCCAAGCCTTCTGCTACTTCTCCCACCGTGGCGTTCTTGTGCAACCAGATGTAGCGCATCGCCTGCAACTGCGGCAGGGTGATCTCTTCGTGCGTCAGCTCCGCCACCAGTCGCTCGCTCAGGCTCTTGGTGAGAATCTGCGAGAACAGGTTGGATACCCGAACGGCGTAATCGTAATCCGTCTCCAGCGTCTTCATGACGTGTTCACCCGCTTTCGTGATTTTGCTTACCCTAGATAAAGTATATCACAATCAGTTCACTAGTGCAAACATATTGAGTCAGTCAACAATTTTCACTGACAGCCGAATTTGGCTGTTTGCTAACTGGTGCAGTACAGCAGTTATATACACACGCTAATATTTTACCCGAATTCGCCTGCCCCCCTGCCCGCCATTCGAAATCCTCCGCAGGAAACCAACCTGCAGGTGTTGAAGAGTTATATAACAGTGATGCACCTGGGAGGAAAACATGCACCGTATCGGTTTTATCGACCATCACCTCAACAATTTCCATGCCAACACCTTCATCAAGCTCCTGCATGAAGACCTTGCTTCCGAAGGTGCGAAGGTGGTCGCGGCGTGGGAGAGCCATCCGTCGGGCGAAGACTGGTGCCAGAAAAACAGGGTGGAGCGCAAAGCCTCGATTGCGGATGTGCTTGCCAGCGTCGACTCGGTTATGGTGCTGGCGCCAGATAACCTCGCCGATCATCTTGCCCTCTGCGAGCAGGTTCTGCCCGCCGGCAAGCCCACCTTCATCGACAAACTGCTGTCGCCCAGCCTGGAGGACGCACACCGGATTGTGCAGATAGCGCACCGGTACGGCACGCCGATCGCCTCGTCCAGTGCCCTGCGCTTTGCCGTGGAGCTGGAAGCCATGCGTCTTAGTCTCAGCGGTACGATTTCGGAGGCGTTCGCGCGCGGAATGGGTGAATGGATGGGCTATGGTGTGCACACGCTGTCGCTGGTGGTCGCGCTGATGGGAACCGGCGCCGCTCGCGTGGCAGACGTCGGCACAGGAACCGGCAGAGTAGTCGCCATCGAATACGCAGACGGACGCCGCGCCACGGTGGAGGTGCGCGACTGCGAGAACATGTGGAACGTGTTTCCGTGGGTGTTTGGCGCAAAAGTCGGTAACACCTATCACGTGGAAACGGTGAAAGACTATAACGGCTTCTACCGCAACCTGATGGCAATGGCGGTGAGGTTCCTCAAGAGCGGCGCATCGCCCGTGTCCCCTCAGGAGGCGCTGGAGATCGTTGGCATTTTGAACGCAGCGAACCACTCACAGCAGGCAGGCGGTGCCTGGGTGTCGCTCTGAGGCAGGATTCGCTATGGCGCGGTATGAACCTAATTGGCGAGAAAACGGGCTGAGGAGGATACTGCAATGGAGAAGCACTCCACCAACCGACTGACGCGGCGCGAGTTTCTGCGAGAGGGCGCTGTGGTGGCGGCTAATCTGGCGCTTACCGCCCTGCCCCACGCGGGATCGGCTCAGGAGCCACCCCCTCCGCGCAAGCTGAAGCAGAATGTGACCTGGGGAATTGTCAGCCGATTGCCCGTTCAGCAGGTGATTACCGAACTCAAGCGCATCGGTTATCAGGGCGTGGAGATGGCGCCGCGTAACGTGTGGGACGACCTGCGTGCCAACGGTCTGCGCATCGTGACAATGGTGGGACATGCCTCCCTCACCGACGGTTTGAACCGCAAGGAAAACCACAATCGTATCGAGGAGGAGCTGCGACGTAACATCGACCTCGCCGCGCAGTACGACATCCCGGTATTGATCTGCTTCTCGGGCAACCGACGGGGTATCTCGGATCAGGAGGGTATCGAAAACACCGCGGAGGGGCTGAAGCGCGTCGCCCCGTACGCCGAACAAAAAGGCGTCACCCTCGCCATCGAGCTGCTTAACAGCAAGGTAGACCACCCCGATTATCAGTGCGACCGCACCTGGTGGGGCGTGGAGGTGTGCAAGCGGGTCAACTCGCCACGGGTAAAGCTGCTTTACGACATTTACCACATGCAGATTATGGAAGGCGACCTCATCCGCACCATCCGGGCGAACATCCAGTACATTGTCCACTTCCATACAGCCGGCAACCCCGGACGGCGCGACCCGGACGAGACGCAGGAAATCTTCTATCCGGCAGTGATGCGCGCCATCAAAGAGACCAGATACGACGGCTTCATCGGGCATGAGTTCGGTCCCAAAGGCGACCCCATCGAAGCCATTCGCAAAGCATACCGTATCTGTGATGTGTAGTTGAGAGGGGCGTCGGCGTCCGTTGGCGCCTCTTGGCAGGCATCGAACATGGAGCGCACACGTTCGCAAAACACCCCCGCCTCACCCGCCCCGCGCTGGCAACAACAGGGCGACCGCTACTCCGTCAGCACACGGTCATACACCCTCGTGCTCAGCACTGTTGATGGTTCTATTATCGCGTTTCAGAACCCCAGCTCCCGCAAGACGCTCCTGCGCAGCGGCGAGTACGGTTTGTGGTACATCCGGTTTCGCAGTGGAGCGACGCTCGCGGGGGAAGGAATGCCCGCGCAGGCTCAGATCCGGCAGAACAGACTGGTTCTGCAGTATGAACACCCACGGGCGAGCGTCACGGTGCAGGCAGTGGCTCATGCCGAATACGTGGATTGGGTGGGCGAGGTTCGCCCGCGCGCTGACGCGGT
The DNA here is from genome assembly GCA_937132045.1 of uncultured bacterium. Classification (GTDB taxonomy): domain Bacteria; phylum Armatimonadota; class HRBIN16; order HRBIN16; family HRBIN16; genus HRBIN16. The sequence goes on along the minus strand of CAKZNX010000226.1, from coordinate 910 downwards.
GCTGGACTTCGCCCTGCCCGCCCGACTGCGCTTCTCGCCCGACGACCTCTCGCAGCTGGTCTGCCCGATGGACGGAAACCAGGGCGTCGGTATCGCCCTGCGCGGGGAATACTTCGAACAGCAACCCCAGCACCAGCCCTCCGCATGGCAACACACCATGTCGGGACCGAAAGGCTACGCCCGACTGTTCGGCGCGCCCCTGGATCAGCGTGCAGACAACGACCCACCCACTCCCATATTCCCCGCCGACGATGCGCGGCGCTGGCTCCCCGAGGAGGTTGTCGCAAGCCTGGCAGGCTCTATGGCTATCGTCAACCGCCCCTCTCGCCGCGAACAGCTGGACGTGGCGCTGGTGGACTCGCCGAACGGCGTGTACTTTGGTGGGCGTCGGATGGGTGCGGGTATCCTCTGGCGCACAGGAGGACGTGTCGAATCGGCGCAGCGGTCGCTGGTGCTGTCACTGGTGATGGGCGTGCTGGAGAAGTTGGGCACACAGGGGCGTGTGGGGCTCATCGCGCTGAAGAACGCTCCACGCAGCGGTGGCTGGAGCGCTGTCACCATCGACGACTGGCAGGCGCGCCTCGCCGAGCTGCAATCGGCGACCCAAGGGCGCATCCAGAGCGTGCTTCTCGACAGCCTTCCCGCACTGCAGAAGGCGCTGCAGGAAGGTTCACTGATTGCCATCATCAACCCATACGGCGAATGGCTACCGTCGGCATCAGCCGACCTCACCGAAACCCTGCAGGCGATACAGCGTTTCGTCGAGCAGGGCGGACACTGGTTTGAGACCGGTGGCTATCCGTTCTACTATGCGCTGTATCCGGCACGATACTTCTCGATGCGCGTCACCTATCCCCCTGCCTTTGCCGACTTCCTGCACTGGGACTGCACGTCAGGCTCCGCCTCGCTG
>CAKZNX010000225.1 GCA_937132045.1 uncultured bacterium | reverse complement strand
TGATGTCGGTGCCGTTTGACTATCCGACGCAGGATCCTGTGGATGTGTTGAACGTGGCACCGGCGGACCGTCCGAACTTCCGGCTCTTCGCGTGGTCGCTGGGTCGGTACACCACCTACCCGAACGTGCCTGCGGATCGCGTGAGGCTCGGGCGTGCGTTCTTCCTGAACACTGCCAAGCCGCTGGTGATTACACAGGAAGGCGCGACGGCGAACACGGCGGTTCCGTTCGAGATCTCGCTGGCGCCTGGCTGGAACCTGGTCGGCGTGCCGTTCAACTTCCCGCTCCGCTGGCTGGATATGAAGGTGCGCGATGGCGCCAGTGTCATCAGCGTGCAGGAAGCCATTGCTAATCAGGCTATCCGTAACGCTCTGTGGACCTACGTGAGCGGGCAATATGTGCTGGCTACCGAACTGCAGCCGTGGATGGGTTACTGGGTGCGTGCCAACCGTGCGGTCACCCTGCTCATCGACCCGGCTGGGCGCAGCCGAAGCGCAATCACTCGTTCGGCAGAGCCGGTGAGCACCGATGGCTGGTTGGTGCAGATCGTGGCGAACGCAGGCAGTGCTGTGGACGCCAGCAACTACTTCGGCGTGGCGAGCCGTGCAGCGGACGGGTTTGACGCTCTGTTCGACGTGGAGCGCCCGCCCCTGTTTGACGGACAGCCGATGGTGCAGGTGGCGTTCGAGCATCCCGAATGGGGTGCATACGCCGGACAGTATGCGGTGGACGTGCGCTCTCGTGCGGTGGGTCAGGTTTGGCGCTTCACGGTGACCACCAACATCGCCAACAGCGATGTGACCCTGCGCTTCCCGAACGTGGCGCGAGTGCCTCGCGGACTGAACCTGTATCTGGTGGACGAAGCCACCGGTCAGCGACGCGCTCTGCGCACACTGGCGGCGTACACCTTCCGCAGTGGCGACGGGACTACCACTCGTGCCTTCCGCATCGAGGTGGCGAATGAGCAGCGCACCAGCCTTCGCATCAGCAATGTGAGCGTGCTGAGCCGCGGCAGCAGCCGCACCATCTCCTTCATGCTCAACGGAGAGGCGGCGGTGAGCGTGGTGGTGCTGCGCAACGGACAGCCCGTCCGCGAGCTGCTGGCGCAGTCGACGCGCGCGGCAGGCATCAACACCGTCACCTGGGACGGACGTGACCGCAACGGCGTGTCCCTGCCCGCTGGTGCTTACACGGTGGAGATACGCGCGACGAGCATCGATGGGCAGACCGCTCGGAGCATGGTGCCCGTGGTGCTTACCCGATAGGCACACAGGAACAACGTCCCCATTCTGGGGGAGACATACAGGAAATGAAACGAACGAATAGGGGGAATCGGTAAAGGTGAAACGCTTCCGGAAAGGGTTAATCGCTCGCGCGTTCAGTTGGACGCTCGTGGTGGCGATGGTGGTGCCATGGCTGGCGTCCCTGGCGCCGGTACCTGCTGCTGCACAACAGGTAGCACGAGGCACAGTGGCAGTGGTGGACTTCACTGTGCGCCCTGGATTGCAGCAGGCGATACTGAGCCGCGCAGCTACCGATGCGGTGGCAATAGAGCTGTCGCGCGCGGGATTCAACGTGCTCCCACGCACGCAGGTGCAAAACGCTCTGCAAGAACTCTCTCTGGAGCCAGTGCTGGACCGTCTTGGGGTGATGAAACTGGGCAAAACCCTGGCGGTGGATTCCATCGTATCCGGTGAAGTCGTTGCAGTCACGGTGGAAGGCTCTCCGAGAACCGCCCGCGTGACCATCCTGGTGCGTGTGACTGATGTGGCATCGGGTGAGGATGTCAATGGCGCCGCTGTCACCGGACAGAGCAACCCGCGAGTGGGCTACGTTGGCGACGACGACCAGCTCATCCGGGAAGCGATCAGCAACGCCGCCTTGCAAGCGGCGACCACGATTGCCTCCTATACCATCCCTGAAGCCACCGTGTTGAACACCGTCGGCACCGACGAGGTGCTGCTGAACCGTGGCACTCGCAGCGGCATACAGGTCGGGATGGAAATGATTGTCCTGCGCGGGCGAGATGTCGTCGGGCGCATTCGCGTCACCCGACCGAGCACCAGCGATGCCATCGCCAGGGTCATCACCAGCACTCTGGGCATCCAGCCCGAGGATAAGGCACGCGCGGTGTTCAAACTGCCCACGGTGCAGTTCGACCGCGGCAAGGTGAAGATTACCGAACCGCGCGCCAAGCCCAAGTCCGCCGGTATCAGCAACCTTGGCAAGGCGCTGGTGGTGGCGGGCATCGTCTTTGGCGCACTGCAAATCGGTAAGGGTGGCAGCTCTGGCGTGGAAGGACCGAAGGCGGAGGCTATCGTGGACTCCACCGGTCCGGCAGTCAAGATTTCGTGGCGCCCGAGCGTCTTCGCGCAGGCGAACGCCGACCGAATCCTGTATCACATCTATCGCGAACCGGCAGACCCGACCCGCCCGAGAGTGCCGGTTGCCACTGCCCGGTCAAACGAGACCTACGTGATCGATACTACCGCGACTCGAACGGTCAACTACGTGGACATCCCGCCGGGACAGGAAGTCGATTCCCCCGACCTGGAGGAAGAGGAGGACATGCCGGGCGTGACGGCGGGACAGTCGTACCGCTACGCCATTACGCTGGTTTACCGCTTCCTGTCGCCTCTGAGTGGACAGACCGGTGGCGGAACCGGCGGACAGCAGCAGACGGAATACACCTACCGCGAGAGCGACCGCGCCTGGACAGGACAGGCAACCCCGTTGACGCAGCCGGTGTTGTTGCGTCCCGCCAACGGTAGCGAGGACGCGAACCTTAGCTCCATCGACTTCGAGTTCCAGGCGGTAGCTGGCGCTCAGGCATATCGGGTGGAGGTCTCCACGGATCCCACCTTCCAGAACAAGGCTCTGTCCTTCTTTACCGATGAGGTGCTGTTGCCGGCTGGCGCGACGATCACCATCCGCAACGTGAACCTCAGCGCGAAGTTCTCCGGTGCTCAGCGCCTGTTCTGGCGTGCGGGAGCGCGCAACGTCAACGACCAGCCCGGTCCGGTGCCGTCGCCCGGCGACAACCGTGGTCAATATCGCTACATCTGGAGCGAAGCCTTTTCCTTCCGACCCGTGGTGGAGCCTCCCCCTGCTCCGTAACGGTGAGGTAACGGCAGGTGCAACGCCCCCTCTCGCAGGGAGAGGGGGCGCCTGAAGATAGCCAGCAACAGCAGTATGAAGACGACCGAAACGTCGGAGGTGTTAGGTGAAAATGCGCGCGCGGATGTTTAGCATTCTGGCGATGTTCGTGCTATTGATAGTGTTTGCCGTCAGCGCAACGCCACAAACGGCGCAGCGCCAGTTCGTGGCAGGAGAGCTGATCGTTTCTCTGCGCCCGGAGACCAGCGTGGAGCAATTGCAGAACCTGGCACAGCAGATGGATATGACTGTCGATTATCTGGGTGTGCCGGGGGTGTACCGTGTGGTGATGAAAGGCACGGTCTCCGATGAGCAGACGCTGGAGACGGTGCAGAAGCTGCAGGACAGCGGGCTGTTTGCCTACGCAGGACCGAACAAGCTGTTTTACGCTCTTCAGACGGAGGTTCGCCCCAATGACCCCCGCTATGGCGAGCAGTGGGGTCTCGAAATGATCAACATGCCGCGCGCGTGGGTGTTTCAGAAAGGCAAAGCAGGTATCGTGGTGGCGGTGATCGATACCGGTGCCGACCTGACGCACCCCGACCTCCGCGACCGACTGCTGCCCGGTACCGATACCGCCGACCAGGACAACGACCCAACCCCGCCATCCAGCGACTTTGTGGCTGGGCACGGGATGCACGTCTCGGGCATTATCGGCGCGACGACGAACAACGGCATCGGTATCGCCGGAGTCACCTGGGAGGGCGTGCGAATCCTGCCTGTGAAAGCTTCGTCCAACAGTGCCATAGGCACGTTCGCGCAAGATGCCCTTATCCGGGCCGTTCAGTATTGTATCGACCAGAATGTGCAGGTCGTCAACATGAGCCTTGGCGGCGTCACGGACAGCGATACGCCCAACCTGGCTGATCCGCTAACTCAGCGTATTCTTGCGGCTACTCGGCAGGGTATTGTGTTCGTGATGGGTGCTGGGAACTCGTACATGGAAGGCAATCTTCCGTTCTATCCAGCGAACATCGCGTCGGTCAGCGATATGGTGCTGTGCGTCACTGCCGTCGGTCCTCGCCGCGAGCGAGCCATGTACTCGCAGGCGCGTCCCTATACCACCGTTGCTGCACCGGGCGGGAACGCAATGGCTACCGGTGTTGAGACGGACGACATCCTCAGCACTCTGCCCGGCGGAACCTATGCCTATGGCATGGGAACCTCTATGGCAGCGCCACACGTGTCGGGTGCAGTCGCCCTGCTTCTCTCTCAGAATGTGAGACCGAGGGACGTCAAGAAGCTGATTCAGGATACCGCGGCTGCCGACGGTAGAGCTGTGCCAAATCCCGAGTTCGGCTACGGCATTCTGGATGTGTACAACGCGATTCGCCGTGTGGCGACGTCCGCTGCCGTAGTAAGCCCCACGCGCGGTGAAGTGGTGGAGACCCTGAAGCCAACGCTGGTGTTCAGCGTCACAAACACCTCGCCGGCGCTGGTCAGCATCACCATCGATGGTCAGCCTGTGAGCGCATCGGAAATCGCAGACAACTACGTGCTGGCTCCAGACGGAGTGGTTGCCACCATCAAACTGGCGCGCCGGCTGGCACCGGGCACCCACACGGTGAGGGTCACTGCCCGTAATGTTAACGATCCCACCATTTCCAGCAGCGAGGAACTTTCGTTCCAGGTGTCGCCGCGTGTGCTGAGGGCGGGACGGGCGATGATTTCCATCCCGTACTTCCAGCCTCAATCGGCACAGCCGACGCGCTCGGTGCCAGCGGAAACCCTGCTGGGCGCTGGCTTCCACCTGTATCGCTGGCTACCGGAGGGACGTTATGCGAAGTACAGCTCGTGGGGTGCGCGGAAGGACCCGGCAGCCTCCTTCGACCAGGCGGCAGAGGAAGTGGGTCCGGTGGGAGGCAGCAGCATGGCGCCTCTGGGTTTGGGGTACTTTATCGACCTTCCGAGCGATACGCCAGTTCTCACCGAGGGGGCACCTGCGCCGGAGACGCCGTACCGCATCCCCATGAAGAGCGGATGGAACATGATCGGCAACCCGTTCCCCTTCAATGTGCCATGGGTGGCATGTGAGGTGGAAACGGTGGCAAGACAGCGTCTGTCGGTGCAGGAGGCAGCAGATAAGCGCATTATCCTGCCCCAGCTTTACCGCTACGAGAACGGCGTGTACACCTGGCAGACAGCGCCTGCAGGGGTGCTGTTCACGTGGGAAGGCTTCTGGGTGCGCGCCTTTGAGGACTGCACTCTCATAGTCATGCCGTTGCCTGCTGGTGGGCGTTCTGTGCCGTCGGAAAGCATACTGCAGGGAGGCGATGGCTGGCTGGTTCGCTTCTCTGCGCTGGCAGGAAGCGTGCGAGATAACAACACCGTCATTGGCGTAAACAGCCGCGCTGTGGATGGCTTCGGGCGCGAGGATGTCCCCAAGCCGCCGTCGCTGAGCCCCTACATCAGCGTGAAGGTGCTGAACACGGACTGGGGTGTGTATTCGGGAGCGTATGCGCAGGATGTGCGTCGTGCCAGTACCCGACAGATCTGGAAGCTGCAGGTGGAGACCGATCAGGTGAACGAACCGGTAACCCTGCGGTGGAATGGTGTCACCGATCTTCCGTCTCGCCTGCGTCTGACGCTGGTAGATGAAGTAACTGGCAGGCGGGTTGCCATGCGCATGACGGGCAGCTACACCTATCAGCCGGGCGGAGTGAGCACGCGCAGCTTCACCGTGCTCGCCGAGCCGAACAGCGGGTCCGCCCTGCGGGTGTCCTCGGTGCGCGTGCGTGCCACGCGCGGCAGTGGCTTCGCGATTGACTACACCCTCTCTGCCGAGGCGCAGGTGCAGGTGACGATTACCGACGCATTGGGCAAGCCGGTCGCCACCGTGGTGCAGAGCAGTCGTGCGGCGGGTGTGCACAGCGCCACCTGGAACGGGCGTGATAACAGGGGCGTGGCATTACCTGCGGGAAGCTATCTGGTGCGCATCGAAGCCACCAGCCCAGATGGCGAGCGTGCCCGAAACATGACGCCGCTGGTCATTACCCGATAGCGAAACAGAAGACCTGATGAGATACGGGGAAGAGATACAGGGAGGACAGATGATGAAACCCTTTGAAATCGTCGGTTCCAGCAAGCGACGATGGATCCCGGTTGCGTTTGTGGTGGCATTGCTGGTGGGGATTCTGCCGGTTGCTCTGCAGGCGCAACCCAGCAGCGATTTCCGTGCGGTGTATATCGGCAACGGCATCCTCAACGCTGGCGTAGGTCTGGATGGGCAGGTCAGTATCGGCGGGACGAACTACGACGCCATCGGGCGGTTGACGCTCGGAACCGTGCAGGGCGCTCGTTTCACCACCGACGACGACAACAAGCCGCTCATCTTTGCCTACCCCTATCCCTGCGGAAACTTCGGCGTAGTGAACGTACGTGTGGTCACAGCAGACGAAACCGAAGACCTGATTTGGGGTAGCGACGACGGCGAGTGGGTGGACGGCATCGAGCCCTTTGCCGACCGCAGCGGACGCTACATGATCGTCGGTCGCTGGCGCCACGCCGATACCGGCGTCCGGGTCGACCAGACGCTGGAGCTCGTCGGCGGATACATGCGCATCACCTGGACGATTACCAACGAGAGCACCGAAGCCCGTCAGGTGGGCATTCGCCTCCTGATGGATGAAGAGGTGGGCAGTGGCTTCGCCGTCACCGGAGCCGACCATGTGCTCGTGCCTGGTTACTTCCCCGTGCTGAACGATCTGGACCTGCAGGGGGGACAGGTTCCCTCCTATGTGGATGCGGCGCCTCGACGCACGATGAGCGCGCCAATCATGCGCTGGCTGCTCCGACAGAGCGGGCTGACCCCGCCGGACAGGCTGGTGATCAGCCAGTTCTCGCGGATTGAGGGCAGTCTGTGGGACTTTACCAGTGTCCCTGATCTGAGTGTAAGCGACCATGCAATTGCCTGTTACTGGAACCCGCAGTCACTGGCTCCGGGCAGGTCCCGAACCATCGTAACGATGGTGGGGTTGGGAACCAGCACGAACGACCCGTCCGGGCGCTACGCGCTGGATACCGAGTCGCCAGGTGTGGTCGGACTGAATGCTTCTGCCACCAATCAGCTGGCACCCGAGGAGTTCATTATCGGCGCATCGGTGACGAATTATCTGTCTCTGAACTCCCTGCAGAATGTGACCTTCGAGAACGTCCGTGCGTCCATCTCCCTGCCAGCGGGGCTGGCGCTGGTTGACGGTGAGAGCGTCACCAAAACCATCCCCTCCATCCTGCCGGGTGAGGTGGCGACGGTCAGCTGGCGCGTGAAGCCCACAGGAGAAAGAGTGGGTGAACTGACCTACCGGGTGTTCTCTACCGTGTCTCCGGGTAACCTGTCCAAGAACGTCTCGCGCACCATCACCGTGCCGATGACGGCGAAGGTAGACCTGAGAACCGGCTTCCAGATGGTGAGCCTGCCGTTCGCCTTCGACAACGCAGACCCGGCGGCAGTGCTCGGACTGGAGCAGGGGGATTTCACCCTTCTGCGCTGGGATAGCACCCTCCGGCGCTATGC
>CAKZNX010000224.1 GCA_937132045.1 uncultured bacterium | reverse complement strand
GTCGCTTCGCTCCTCGCAATGACACCGGGGCGATGCGAGTGGGATTGCTTCGTCGCTGCGCTCCTCGCAATGACACACATTCAACATTGACCGGCGGACCGCACACAGGACAAAAGCTGCCGCTGGAGAAAACCGCAGAGGGTGACTTGCGATGGAATATGATTTCTCCCGTGCCGTCATTATCAGCGCGGGCGCCAGCGCGCATCGCGCGGAACGTAAAGCTGCCGCTTTCCTTCAGCAAGAGGTGCGCAGGCGTACGGGTCTGGACTGGCAGATAGTACACGCTTTGGGCGAGGGCGCGCCTGCCGTCATCATCGCCCACCCCGACCGCCTGCCTGAAGGCTGTCGTTTGCCTCACGGCGCCGAGCCTCCTCCCGCGGACGCCGACGGATACACGCTTTATCTGGAGTCGCCTGCTCCTCGATCCCCACGTCTGTGGCTGGTGGGGAACTCGGGTCGGTGCGCTCTCTTTGCGGTTGGGCACCTGTTGAGATGGCTCCACACGGAGCGCCGTCGTGCATGGCTACCGAACCGATCGGCCGGCAGGCTGGTGTCCACCTCCGCCCGTTTCGCCATCCGCGGGCACCAGCTGGGGTACCGCAGCCTGCCCAACACCTACGACGCCTGGGACGTCTCGCGGTACGAACAATACATCCGCGACCTGCTGGTGTTCGGCACGAACAGCATCGAACTCATTCCCACCCTGAACCCCACCGAGCCACGCAGTGCCAACATGCCCTTGCCTCCATGGGAGATGAACGTGCGTCTGTCGCGCCTGCTGGATGAATACGATCTGAACGTCTGGATATGGCTACCGAACACCGACGCACCCTCCGGTCAACCGGCAGACATCCCAAAAATGGTGGCGGACAGGCGGCGTCTGTTCGAATCGATGCCGAGGCTCGACCACGTGTTTGTGCCGGGCGGCGACCCGGGCGACATGCCCGTAGAGGAGTTGCTTCCCCTGCTCCGGGCTATGGCGGAAGAGCTGCGTCGGGTTCATCCGAATGCCGGGCTGTGGGTCTCCCCGCAGGGATTCAGCCGGGAGCGCATGGACGCCTTCTATCACTTCCTGCGCCAGGAACAACCCGACTGGCTGACGGGAGTGGTGTACGGTCCATGGATCCGCGACCGGATGGAGCGCGTACGCGAGATGGTTCCTGCCCGTTACCAGCTGCGACGCTACCCCGACATCACCCATTGCGTGCGATGTCAGTATCCCGTGCCGGAGTGGGATATGGCGTTCGCGCTCACCCTCAACCGCGAGCCGATCAATCCCCGACCGATGGCGCAGGCGCATATCCACAACCTGTTCATGCACGTGGCGAACGGGTGCATCACCTACTCCGAGGGCGTCAACGATGACGTGAACAAAGCGATATGGTCGGCGCGACTGTGGGACCCACGCTGTTCGGTGCGCAACGTGCTGATTGAGTACGGCAGAGCGTACATTTCGTCGGAGCTCGCCGAGGAGATTGCAGAGGGTCTGCTGGCACTGGAACGCAACTGGCAGGGTGTTCTGCGAGGCAATCCCCGCCCGCGCCTTACGCTGAATCTGTGGAGGCACATCTGGCAGGCACTGGGCAAGGAGGGGCAGGCGAACTGGCGTCTGCAGATGGCGTATTTCCGGGCAGTTTACGACGTGTTCGTGCAGGCGAGGCTGGAGGGAGAGTGCAGGCAGGAGGAAGAAGCCATCCGGGCACTGGAGCTGGCGGAACGTGACGGCGCGCGTCAGGCAGCAGAGCAGGCAAAGAGCATCCTTAACAAGCCCGTCACTACCCCCGATGTCGAGGCGATGCGTCGTGAGCTCCTGTCGCTGGGCGAGATGCTCTGGAAGAGTATCGGACTGCAGATGAGCGTGTCCCGCTACCACGCGGACGGCGTGGAGCGGGGAGCGGTGCTGGACACGATGAACGAGCCTCTCAACAACCGGCTGTGGATGCTTGGCGAGCTAGAGAAGGCTCTGCAGTTGCCGCCGGAAAAGCAGGCGCTCGCGCTGGTGCGCATTGCACGCTGGACTGATCCGGGTCCCGGCGGTTATTACAATGATCTGGGCAACCCGGCGGCAGAACCGCATCTGGTGCGCGGTGAGGATTGGGCGAAAGACCCCGGCTTCTTGCGCTCTGCACAGGACGAATTCGGCGCGATGGCTCCGGGCTACCGTCTGTCGTGGGGCAGTCAGGCATCCACGCTTTACGGCACGCCGCTGGAGATGTTGTACACAGGACTGGACCCCGGCGCACGCTACCGCTTGCGGGTGGTATACAATGGGCGGTTCCGCGCCACCATGCGGCTGGTGGCAAACGGCTCGGTGGAGATACATGCCCCTATGCGCGGCACGCAGCCGCCGTTGGTGATGGAGTTTGACATCCCTCAGGAGGTGACCCGCGGCGGGGTATTGCGCCTGAAATGGGAACTGATCGAGGGGCGAGGCTGTCAGGTGGCGGAGGTGTGGCTGGTCCGGGTGGCATAACGCCAGGCGCGCTGGTCAATCAGGTTGGGCGTGAGCGGTACCCTCTCCAGCATCGTGGCGGTGAGGTGCGGCACGAAGTCGCAGTACAGGCAGGCAACGTAGCGCTGGACCCGCTCGCTGTTCAGGTAATCGCATACCTGACCGATATCCACGCCATCCACCTTTGGCACCAGGTGAAACTCCTCGCGCCACGGGTGGCACCGTTCGTCCACGGCAGCGACCACACGAGTTCCCTTGGTGTGAGCCACCACCAGATGCGGAATGGCGTAAAATGGACGCAACTCCGATGCGCGCTCACGGGGCATCCAGTATCCTGAGTAGCAGGTATCGTAGTCAATCCAGCCCGCTTTTAGGTTGCGCCCCGTCAGAACCGGCACGAGACCCGCCTCAGGCTCTCGGCGCACGTCAGGATGCCGGCGGATTTGGGTGCTGCGCGCCGCAAAGTGAATATGGAACACCTCGCCCAGCGGTACGCCACGTTGCTCCATCTCTATCCACTCCGGCGCCTCGAAGCGTATGGGCTCGCCGTGATAATCCGCTTTACACACCGCCCGCCTGTCGGTGCCATCATAGAGGTCCAGCCCACGTTTCCCGCGCTCCAGCACCAGCACCACCGCACTGACGTTGCGCTTCGGGAAGACCCTGCCGAGATAGAATACTTTCAGCCCACCCATCTGCGCCAGAAACTGGCGCAACAGCACGAAGTCATCCAGCACCAGCCAGCTGGCGGGCACGATGAACACCAGCTTGCCGTCGGGCTTCAGCAGGTTGACCGCTCGCTCGATGAACGCACCGTAAATGTTGTACTTGCCGCGCCACGTGCGCGACCTGGCGCGATACAGCTGTTTCCTTTCCTTAAGCACATGGATGGGGTAATGCGAGCTGTCCCCGATGATGCCGTAGGGTGGGTTGCCGAGCACGATATCGAAACGCTCGGCGGTATCCCACAGCAGGAAGTCCGCCTCGATGAGGATGGCGGTGGGAAGCGCGTGATGGGCATACCGCAGAGCCTCATTGCCGATCTCCACACCAATGAGATCGTGATGAACGCCATATCGACGGGCGAACGCCTGCAGGAACGGCGCATCGGCACATGCAGGCTCCAGTATCCTGCTCCGCTCCCTTCCCGGCTCTGCCAGACCGACCATGAACTCGACAACCCACGCCGGGGTGTTCACCACCCCAAACGCTCGTTCCCGCTCCTTCGGCGTGAGGCGACCAGCTCCTCCGTGACGGTGCTCCGGTGCGTACAATAGTTCCACCATCAGGTTGAGATCCGTCAATACTGCAGGGCGAACCCGGTCACGTAGATGCTCCAGTCCTTTTCGGCGCTCTGCTGGTTCGAGTCTACCAGTACCACCGCCTCCCAGCGAATCGGGTAGTACACCTGACCGTCGTTCCTCCCGCCCCAGAAGCCGGGAAATCCGCCGTCCAGCCGCATCGTCACAAACCGCCAGCCTTTCCACGTGATGTTGCCGAAGTCAGGCTGGAAAGTCTGCCCCGTGCTATCGGTGATGCGACAGCGCAGGATGTTCCCGCTGCCGTCGCCGTACACCCACATGCCCACGGCACGCGGTTTGCCAGTGATGGACACCAGGTTCTCCGGCAGGTTGATGCAGGCGAAGCGCCAGCCCTTACCAAACCGGTAGTCCAGCCGAATGGCAGAGCGCGTTCCCGACGGAGTGCTCTCCGGCGCCTCGGCAACGTTCGCCTCCGCCTTGCCCTCCACCTTCGCGTCTCCGTCGACCCACGCCCGCCAGGCGACATCCGTGCGCACCACGTCCAGAAGTACCCATCGCTTCTCCTCAGCACGCGCGACCACGGTCCCCCTGCCGTCCACAAGCCGTGCTGAGAGGCGCACGTCGGCAGGCAGGTTTTGTGACACCTCTACCGACACGGTTGCCTGTCGCTGCCCTCTGGCGATGTTGACGGGCGCACTTGCCAGCTGGTCGCCTGCGTTCACCTGCAGGGTGGCGGACATCGCTTCGCCTGCCGGGTTCTCGATGATAGCCACCACGCGCCTGCCCTGAGGCGGCAGCAGGTTGACCCGTAACGGATTAGATAGACAGAGCCACACGGTAGCCGTCTGCAGGGTCTGGTTGCCCTCGCTCACCCACTCCACGGTGGCGCGGACGTGTTCGTCACCGCGTTCACTCAGGCGGATGGGTACATCCACCACCCGCTGCTCGCCAGCATTCAGACGCAGTCGCCGCTCGCCAAGAACAGTATCCCCACCACGCACCCGCAAGGTGGCGCTCAGCGCGCGAGAGGTCGGGTTATACACGTTGACCGGCAGGCTCTGACTGATACCCGCACGTACCGTCATCACCTGTCGCGCTGGTGCCCACACGCCCAGCAGTCGTGCATCCGCGCTGGAGGGCAACAGCACATATTTTGGCTCCTGTGTTAGGTCCAGAACGAAGGGCGCGTCGGCGACGCTCACCGTGCGCGTCCTGCCCATCATCTCCACCACACGCAGGTTACCACGGGGCAGGCTCAACGTGATGGGATGTGGGTCGCCCGTCGTCCAGCCAGCCAGCGCCAGCTCCTCGCCCTTGCGGAACAGAAGCAGGTAGTCATTCGGGTTGGGCAGGGCGATACGTCGCAGATACCGGTAGCCTCGCAATGTGCTGGTCAGCGTCTTTGCTGCCACGTAGGCGGGCTTCAGGCGCAGGTCGTGGTATACCGTACCGAAGTGGTGCTCGGGTTCTTTGGGGTCTTCACCGTCGTTTTTCCAGTCGTACCAGATACTCAGGAACACATCGCTGGCGAGGTTGGTGAGCCACTGGCGGGTCAGGTGTCGCGCCTGTTTCTGCATGTCCATGCCCTGCCAGATATCCGAATAGCCCCACTCGCCCGACAGGATGGGCAGGTGTCGACGTGGACTATATCTGTCCAGCAGCACACGCAGTCGGCGGTAGTCTTGCTCCGCGGTCTCGGGGTGATGCGGTCGGTAGGGGTGTACCGTGACTGCATCGAGCCGTGCCAGCACCCCCCGTTCGCCCAGCGTCTCGAAGAAATCCCACGGAAATCCCGAGGAGGCAGGCGCCACGATGAACTCACCCGGCGCCACGCGACGGATGGTATCGATGACCACGTGCGCCAGTTTGGCGTAGTCCTCCACGTTTGGCTTGGGACGCCAGAAGAAGATGTTGGGCTCGTTCCATATCTCCCACAGGATGCCCTTGCCCGCATACCGGCGCACCGCGGCTTCGGTGAACCGCGCAAAAGCGGCTCGCCCCTCGTCTGTATGCGGCGCCAAATCGTTGTCGTAGAACCGGTTGGTATAGTCCAGAATGAACAGGATGCGGATACCGCGCGCGGTCATGTCGCGCACAAGCACGTCATACGAGGAGAAATCATACTTTCCTTTCTGCGTTTCTATGTCGTGCCAGAACAAATCCATCCGGATAACGCGAAAGCCGCCATCTGCCAGCAGATTCAGTTCCCGCTCAGGGGCACGGGTGAAATGGATGTTCACCCCAAAGGGCAGAGGGACGACCGGCTCGGGTACGCCACCCGGTTGCGAGCAAGCGATGGTAGTCAATGTCATCATCAACAAGATGCTCCCCAGTAGTCGAGTTCCCATGGCGCTACACATACCTCCTGCAAACCTGTTCGGAGCATGGAACTCGTATCCCTTCACGTGCTGTTTCTGCGCAGGTAGAAAAGCATCGCGACAGCCAGCCATCCGATAGCGAAAGCCAGCCCGATTCCCCCCGCGATCGGATGAAACCGCAACGAGAGTATGGACAGCACCGCCAGACCCAGCCAGACCATCCATCCCCGCCACCACATCAGCGAGACAGGCAGGAAGTCCAGCAGGGCACGCAGATACCGGCTTGCCCCGAATCGGCTCCTTCCTCTTCGCCGCGGCACATGCGGCACGGGTACCTCCACGATCCGATAGCCCATCCGCGCCGCCAGCACCGGCAGATAGCGGTGCATGTCCGACCTCAGCCAGCCCTGCAGTTTCTCCGCTACCTCAGGCCGAAGCGCTTTGGTGCCGCAGTTCACGTCGTGCAGCGAAATGCCCGTCAGCCAGCGCATAGACGCATTGAACAGCCGTGAAGCCATCACGCGAAACGCGGTATCCTGTCTTTGTTGACGCCATGCCACCGCCACGTCTGCCTCCCCTGAATCGATACGCCCGATGAGCATGGGCAGGATTTCCGGTGGCTCCTGCAGGTCGGCGTCTGTAGTGACGAATATCGCGCCGCGTGCCACCGCGAACCCGGCACTCAGCGCACCGGTCTTCCCACGCCTCTGCGGCAGGTGCACCGCGTGGACACACACGGGCTGAGGGTTCTGAAGGATGGCTTCCAGCTCGGCAACGGTGCCGTCGGTGCTGCCGTCGTCCACGTACACAATCTCGCTGGTCATCTCCAGCCTGCCCAGCGCCCGAACAAGACGGGCATGGAGTTCGGGAAGGTTTGCCTCCTCGTTATACATCGGCACAATGACGCTCAGCCGAACGGAACTCACCGCAGGTCTGCCTCCACTGTGAAGAGGTCAAACTGCTCGCGATAGCCCTCAGTTAACCAGCGGAAGGGAGGCGCACCGCGCAGGGACGCATAGAAGCCAGCCGCCGGAGGCAACGTAGCGAGGCGTATCGGCACAACGACCTCGACGCTTTCTTCATACGTCAGGCGAGGCACCAGCGCAGCGGGCACCGCCGCATCGCCTCCCACGTTGGGCACGGCAACACGCACACCCGCTTCCGGCAAGCGATTGGTGCTCACCTGCTGGCATCCCGCCCTCTGCGCATAGTACATCCATCCCCAGTGCCCGACGAACGCCTGTGCACCATCCTCCTGCACCATCTGAGCCCCGCGCCGGTACACTTCGGCAATCTGCATATCGCACCAGCCCACATACGCCCCGAAAGCTGTCTGCATTGCCAGCACCGCCGCTAGAAGGGTGCTGCGCACCTGTCCCAGCGCCTCGCGCGGGCACCACGCTAGCGCCAGAGGAGGCAGTGCAGGCAGAAGGTGCCTCGCCGCGGCAAATGGTGCGCCCACACCTATCGCCAGCAGCACCCAGCCTGTCCAGAGCGCACCGAAGGCATGGTCGCGCCTCAAGCTCCAGAAACGGGCAACACTCAACGCCAGCGCCAGCATACCCAGCGTACTCCACAGCGCCGCTTCTGTATCGCCCGCCGTGGAGACGCCCCTCCATCTCCACCACCCCACCAGCAAAGCAATGCCCAGCGAGGAAATGACGGCTCGCCAACGGGTACAGACCACCACTGCCCAGAGCCACAACAGCCACACTCCGCCAAAGCCGGCAATCGTGCCCCAAACCCTGTCGGAAGTCGGGGTGACGATATCTTTGCGCGCCATCGTGGTGAGAAAGTGCAGGCGGTCATACACCATCAGGTTGTGAACGCACCAGATGACAAATGGCGCCAGCGCCCAGAACAGAACCGGCAGATGCTTCCAACGCCGGTGCAGAATCAGGTAAATCGCCAGCAGGACAACCGCGCCGAGACCCGAGTATTTCATCAACACTGAACAGCCGGTCAGCAAGGCGCCACGCGCCATCATATCACGCCGACCGGCATCACTTCCAAGCACAAAGTATGCCGTGCCAAGCGTCCACAGTGCCACCATCGGCACGTCGCGCATCAGGTTCGGCGAGACAGCCATTGCCGGGTTAAGCAGGACGAGCGCCGACGCCAGGGTGGAGCTGGCGTTGAAGCGCCGCGCCAGCAGTATCACGCCCCACCACAGCAGAACCTGCCACACCAGCATCGTGCCATGCAAAAGCCACTCGCGCTCTCCTCCGAGGGCGATGAAGGGAGCCAGAATATAACTGAGCAGCGGCGGGTTGGTGGTGACGAGAAAGGTGCTTCGTACGGTGCCATCCCAGTCGATCTCGCCAGCGTAGGGGTTCAGCGGGTTCATCAGTATCTGTCTGGCGATGTGCAGAACGATGGTATCGTCCACGTGGAAGGGTTTCTGGATGAGGGCAATCTGAATACCCAGAGCGACAAGGAGCACCACCAGCGCGCCCCTCGGCAAAGATTCTGCGGACCAGCTGTGAGATACCGATTGCGCCATGCCTCGTTTCCAATGACGGTATCCTCATTCAACTGTTCGAAGGGTTTGTCCTGCAACTGAAAGAACAGGCGCCCTATGCGCGGGCGAAATACGCTCCGACCCGTCCGCTGGTTGCCCGTGCGCTTCACCGTACAGTATAATCTGTAGAGCAGGCACTCATGACCAACATCGGGAGAACAGCGCATGTCGGAAACGACCAGCATACCCAAGGTATACGACCCAACCAGCGTGGAAGAAAAATGGTATCGGTTCTGGAAGGAACGCAACTACTTCGCGCCGGAACCACAACCCGACAAACCTGTCTACTGCATCACCATCCCGCCACCGAACGTTACCGGCTCTCTGCACATCGGACACGCCCTGTGCTACACCATTCACGACACCCTTATTCGCTGGCGGCGCATGCAGGGCTACAATACCCTGTGCGTGCCGGGCACCGACCACGCGGGTATCGCCACGCAGAACGTGGTGGAAAAACAACTTCGCGGCGAGGGCTTAACGCGCCATGACCTTGGCAGGGAGCGGTTCCTGGAGCGTGTATGGGACTGGGTGCGGGAATACGGCGGTGTCATCCTCACTCAGTTTCAGCGACTCGGCTGTTCGTTCGACTGGAGCCGAACCCGCTTTACGATGGATGAGGGTTACACCCGCGCCATTCTGGAGTGCTTCGTGCGATGGTGGGAAGACGGCTATATCTATCGCGGTAAGCGGGTAATCAACTGGTGCCCGCGCTGTCTCACTGCGCTGTCCGATATCGAGGTGGAGCACGAGGACGAGCCGTCCAAACTGTACCATATCCGCTACCGGTTCAAAGATGGCTCGGGCTATGTGGTGGTGGCGACCACGCGCCCCGAAACGATGCTGGGCGATACCGCCGTCGCTGCGAACCCCGCCGATGAACGCTATCAGCACCTGTTCGGCAAGACGCTCATCCTGCCGCTGGTGGGTCGCGAGATACCCCTGATCGCCGACGACTACGCCAGGCCCGAGTTTGGAACCGGAGCGGTGAAGGTGACCCCCGCCCATGACGCTAACGACTTCGAGGCGGGATTGCGCCACAACCTGCCCCGGGTGGTGGTTATCGACGAACACGGACGCATGACCGCCGAAGCTGGCGAACGCTACGCCGGGCTGGATCGTTACGAGGCGCGCCAGCGGGTGCTGGAAGACCTGGAGGCGCAGGGGTTGCTGGAAAAGGTGGAGGACTACACCGTACCGGTCGCCACCTGCGCGCGTTGTGATACGGTCATCGAGCCGCTCCTGTCCGAGCAGTGGTTCGTGCGCATGAAGGAGATCGCCCAGCCCCCTATCGACGCCGTAAAGGAGGGACGTATCCGCTTCATCCCCGACCGCTTCGCCCGCACCTATCTGGACTGGATGGAAAACATCAAAGACTGGTGCATCTCGCGCCAGCTGTGGTGGGGGCACCGCATCCCCGTGTGGACCACCGACGACGGAGAATACATCGTTGCCCGCTCGGAGGAAGAGGCATTCCAGAAGGCAAACGGCAGAGCCATCTATCAGGACGAAGATGTGCTGGACACCTGGTTCTCCTCGGCGCTGTGGCCCCACGCGGTGCTGGGATGGCCTGAGACCACCGAGGACCTCAAGACCTACTACCCCACCTCTGTGCTGATCACCGCGCGAGACATCATCTACCTGTGGGTGGCGCGCATGATCATGACGGGGCTCTATTTCATGGGTGACGTGCCCTTCCGCGATGTGTATATCTACGCCACCGTGCTGGACGAACAGGGACGTCGCATGAGCAAGTCGCTGGGCACCGGCGTGGACCCGCTCGACCTCATCGAGATGTACGGCGCCGACGCGCTGCGTTTCGCCCTGCTGGTGCGCACCGCCAAAGGACAGGACATCCGCTTCGCCAGCATCCAGCACGGCAGACACAGTCAGGTGGAGGAGGCGCGAAACTTCTGCAACAAGCTATGGAACGCCTCTCGCTTCGTGCTGATGAACCTGGACGACCATTTCCGCGCTCGCTTTGACGGCTCCCTTCCCCCAAACGAGACGATGACCGACGTGGACAGATGGATATTGAGTCGTCTCAACGCCACCATCCGCGCGGTGAACGAGGCGCTGGAAGGCTACGATATGGACGACGCGGCGAAGGCGCTTTACTCTTTCCTGTGGGATGAGTATTGCGACTGGTATATTGAGATGTGCAAACCGCGTCTGAACGGCGGCGGCGAGGCGCGCGAAGTGGCACAGCGCGTGCTGAGCGTGGTGCTTGAGCACACTCTGCGTCTTCTGCATCCCTTCATGCCCTACATCACCGAAGAGATCTGGCAGAGCCTGCCGCATGAGGGCGACAGCATCATGGTCGCCTCCTTCCCCACCGTGCATCCCGAATGGAACGCCCCAGAAGCCGAAGAGCGTATGCAGAAGCTGATTGAAGCGGTGCGAACGGTGCGTGCTTTACGCACCGAGATCGGTTTTGACATCTCGTTGAAGGCGAACGTGCTGGTGGTGCCCACGTCTTCAGAAGCGGCACACCTTCTGCGAACATATGAGGGTCTCATCCGCACTCTGCAGCGCGTGGAGCCTATGCAGATTGTCGACCACCTGCCCGAGGGCATCAAGGCGGTAGCTTCACACAGCGACCTCGCCGATGTGTACCTGCAGCTGGAGGCGGTGGACGTCGAGCGCGAACGCCAGCGCGTGCAGAAGGAGCTGACAGCCATCGAGAAAGACCTCCAGCGGGTCAACGGCAGGTTGAGCAACGAGCAGTTCCTGCATCGCGCCCCGCAGGAGGTGGTGGAGCGAGAACGCGCCATTCAAGCAGAACTGCTGGAGAGGCAGGCGAAGCTGCTGGAAAGGCTCCAGCGGCTCAGCTAGGGCGTCAGCGCTAACCGGGGCGCCCTGTCTGCCGTCTTTATGCATGGAAACAAACGGCAACGCGCACGTTAAGGAGAGTGGGATGCGACTGAGCAGAGTCATTTTAACTGGTTTTGTGTGGCTGTGCGCCCTTTTGACGATGGCGCAATCGCAGGACATTAACGACTACGTGCAGACTCGTCTGCACGACCTGCGGGGCACGGTTCGTCAGCAGACGGCTAACCAGCGCGAGCTGGAAAAGATAAACAGGGATTTCGCCAACTCGTACCGCATCAAGCAGATGACGGCCCGCTACAAGGAGCCCTCCAAAATGCGTTTGGAGAGCAAGGTGGGCGTGGTGAATGTGGTTTATATCATTAACGGAGACCACAAACACGTCTCCGCCGGTCCCATCCGAAACACCGACGACATCAGCAATGCGCCGGGCAAGCGGCAATCGCTGATGGACTTCGGCATCCTGACGCCCAGCTTCATGAGGCTGGTCAACGCGAAGTTCCTGCGTACCGACTCTGAGGGCGGCGTTCGATACCCCGTGTTTGAACTGACCTGGGCGAACTCGGATGACACCTCCAAACACGTGGTGTGGATGGACGGCAAAACGCGCACCATCTTCAAACGCCAGTGGTATAACCAGCAGGGGAAGCTGATGGCAACCTTCTTCTACAAGAACGCGGCGGAGGCTGCGCCCGGCATCTGGGTACCCACGCGGGTCGAGGTATACAACGCTGAAGGCAAGCTGGGTGGCATCACCACCTATACCGATCTCCGCGTGAACGAGGGCTTACCCGATAGCCTGTTCCAGTTCTGAAATGCCCTGGACGGCGGCGTGTGATTACACCCCAGCGAACGCACTGAATCCCCCGTCTATGGGAATGACCGCGCCCGTCACAAAGGCGCTTGCCGGCGACGCCAGCCAGATGATAGTGCCGATCAAGTCGTCTGGCTCGCCAAACCGCCCCATTGGCGTATGGGCGATGATGGACTGTCCTCGGGGTGTGAGAGTACCCGCCTCGTCCAGCAGCAGGTAGCGGTTCTGGTTCGTCAGAAAGAAGCCCGGAGCGATGGCATTCACCCGAACCCGCGGCGAGTACTCCTGCGCGATGTGCACCGCGAGCCAATGCGTGAAGTTGCTCACCGCCGCCTTCGCTGCGGAATAGCCCAGCACGCGCGTCAGCGGCTTGAACGCCGACATCGAGGAGAAATTGATAATCACCCCGCCTGCCGCGTTCTCCAGCATCTGCTTCGCAAAGACCTGACTGGGCAGTATCGCCCCACCGAACAGGTTCAGGTTGACCACTTTCTGCAGAGCTTCCATGGGCAGGTCGAAGAAGCGTCGTTCAGGCGCGGTGGAGGCTTCGGGAATGTTGCCACCCGCCGCGTTCAGCAGGATATCCACAGCGCCCACTTCGCGTTTCACCGCCTCCGCAACACGCTCGGTATCGCCCTTGTCCAGCACGTCCATGCGATAACCGAATGTCTCGATACCTGCGTGTCGCAACTCTTCCAGTCGCTCATCCAGCGGTGCGATGTCGGTCAGCACGATGCGCGCACCAGCCTTCCCCAACCCACGCGCGATGGCGCCAGCCAGTACACCCGCCCCTCCGGTGAACAGCGCTACTCTGCCCTTGACGGAAAACAGCTCCTCAACGTAACTCATGCGACAACCTCCCTCATGATCGCCAACTCGCTACCTCTACGAGCGCGCGTGTTCGGTGAACGCCCCGCCGAGGTCTGTCATCAGGCGACGGAAAAAGCGGTACCGCCGCGACATCTCCTCCACCCGCTCCTCATGCGGAGTGTACCTCGCACCCGGCTGAACCATCGCCTGCGTGGCTTGTACCACATCGGAATACACGCCCAGCGCGGTGTAGCCCAGCACCGCCGAGCCGACCAGCGCCGGTTCTTCCACAGCGCTAACCTGCAGGGGCACGCCCAGCACATCCGCCATCGTCTGCATCCACAATGGCGAGCGTGAACCACCGCCCCCAACGCGAACCTCCGCGGGCGTGACGCCGTTATCCAGCAGCGCCTCGTATACGATTCGAAGGGCGAAGCACACTCCCTCCATCACCGCGCGCACCATGTGTCCCCTCGTGTGGTAGCCGCGCAAGCCGAAAAACACTCCAGACGCCGCATTTCCGATTTGCGGGTTGCGCTCACCGCTGAGGAAGGGCAGGAAGAACAGCCCCGCAGAGTCGCGTATCGCCTCTGCCTCGGCGTTCATCGCGTCGTAGCCGATGTGCAGCACATGGTCACGCAGCCAGCGCAGAGTCACCCCGGCGTTATTAATGGCTCCACCGGGGAACCACTTTCCACTCGCGAGATAGCAGGTCTGCAGTCGCATCGCCGGGTCCGCATCCAGCACGGGCTGGGGTAGCGCCATCCTCAGCATCGCCGTGGTGCCCACGTTGATGGCAGCGGTGCACTCCAGCATCGCGCCAATACCGATTGCCACAGCGCCCCCGTCATACACGCCGGGCACCAGCTGGCATCCGCGCGCCACACCGATCTCGTCGCAAATCTGTGCGGACACCGGTGCCAGTATTCTCTCCGCAGGCACGGGCGCAGGCAGTCGTTCTGGCTCCACACCCAGCAGTGAGAGAGCGTATTCGTCCCATTGCAGGTGCGCCAGGTTCATCATCTGCGTGGCTGTGCCCAGACTGGCTTCTGTCACCCAGCTTCCCGTCAGCCGAAAGATCAGGTAGTCCTTCGCTCCCACGAAACGGCGCGCCCGCGAGAAGGTCTCTGGCTGCGTATGTTTCAGCCAGCATAGCTTGGAGAGCGGATAGTGGAACAGCGGTGGACAGCCTGTGCGTTCATAAAGACGCCGAGTATCTGCCTGTTCCAGAAGGTGTGTGAAGGTGCGCTGAGGACGGGTGTCCAGCAGGGTGATGATACCGGTGAGCGGCTCGCCATGGTCATCCACTGCCAGCACGCTCAGCTGGTAAGCAGAAAGCACCAGTGCCGCCACCTGCGAGCCATATGATTCGGTGACCTCCCGACACACCGCCCGGAACGCATCCCAGAGCTGCAACGGGTCGTGCTCGGCTCGCCCGCTCTCGTCTCTTACCAGCGCCAGCTCCCGCGTTGAAACCCGAAGCACCTGCCCGGTGGCGCTCAACACGCCTGCCTTGATGTTGGTTGTGCCGATATCCACCGCAAGTATCAACGGCACACCGACTGACCTCCCTGCCACGCTTCCGGTTGTCATCACCAGCCATTATACACGTTCGTTTGGGAACCAGCAAAATCCCCCACAGGGTGTATCACTGTGGGGGTTCCGGCGTAACACAATGGAGGTGCCAGATTACCGCCGGCGTCGCAAAGGCAGAAAGCCCAGCAGTCCCGCGCCAAACAGCGCCATGGTGGTAGGCTCGGGAATGACCGGTCCTCTAGCAGGTGCATAGCGGAAAGCGCCAGCAGCCCAATCGACGTCAGAGGACAAGAGCACATAGGAGACTGGCACGCTGGACTGCGCGGCGAACAGACGTGCCCCGGCGTCGCCGCTCACATCCCGGCTTATTGTGCCCAGCAGGTTGTTGGAGGCATCGTAGAACCAAGCCGTCATCGTGTGCACGCTAAAAGGATTGGGTTGCGCTTCAAAGCCGAAGATGGATGCTGGCAGGGACAGATTGAAACGGACAGCCGTTCGCCCGCCCGACCAGAGCACTGGCAGGGTATCACCGTGTCCGCGCTAAGAGTGCGGGTCCTCGCTCCAGGTCAACCAATGCGTGGGAGCTGTCACCTTCAACATGTCGACCGGTGCGCCACTTCCAGGATCCACAAAAGACACCGTCATGACTCCATCGCTGATGCTCGTGACACCAGCGAAGTTGGATATCGCCGAAGGGTCGATGTAGGTAGTGGATGCCAGATAGGACACATCGGGGCTCGAGATGGGCGTGAACGCACTGGCAGGCAGAGCCCATACCAGTAACAGCACGCCACACAGGCTGAGAAACCTCTTCATGGTCGAGAACCTCCTTAAGTTAGCTTGCTAAAACGAGCATAGCACGATAATGGCATCGATACTATAGAACTATTGCCAGTATGTGCAAACCCTCGTTCCATTGCGGGGAAGGGAGCCAGCATTGTGGGCGGAATTGCTGATTGACACGTGGAGCAGGTAAAATACTATCAGCAACATATTGTTACCGACACCAGGAGACGGTAATGAGCCGCTATGCCCACCAGCGCGTGCGCAAGGAGGCTGGCATCTGCGGGGGAGCACTCAGGATTCCGGAGGAGCGGATGCCGGTGTCGTTCATCCTGCGCTGTTTTGCGGCAGGCATGAGTCAGCGTGAGGTTTTGCAAGCCTACCCGCAGCTTAGCGAGGAAGACCTGCGGATGGCACTGCTTGCTGCGGCGCAGAGGCTGGAGAGCGACGATGAAGCTTCTGCTGGATAGCCAGATCAGCGCGCAGACAGCCGGGTGTTTGCGCAAGGCAGGACACGATGTGCGAGAGGTGCGCAACGACCCTTTACTTCGCTCGGCATCGGACGAAGTGCTGGTGCAGACGGCTTGGCGCGAAGGGCGCGTGCTGGTGAGCGCATTGTCGGTGTTTGCCCAGCTGGTCTCCCGCGATAGCAGCTGGCGTCCGGGCGTTATCCTCCTGCTGGCTGGCGACCCCCGTCCCCGAAGCCAGCAAAAGACATTGCAGAGCCTGCTGCGTCAGGTGCCCGAAGCGAAGCTAATGACCAGTCTGACCATCATCGAGGGGCATCGCGCCCGTATCTACCCGCTGGTTGCCAACCCACCACAACAGGTGACCGCAGAACTTCAGCCCCGCCCTGCCGAACCCCTGCCCTCCCGTGCAAGCCCTGCGTTCGCGCGCCCCAGCCTTGCCTGTCCGGTGTTTGGATACACGTTGCACCCGTTGCACGGGTGCAAGCAGGTCTGCCCGGCGTGTGGTTACCTCAGCTCGTGCAGTATGGACTGACAGAGGACGAAGACGCAGGTTTCCTTCCTAACGACGCGAACCTCATATATGGCGAAAGCCTGAAGCAATGAGGAGGAGCACGACGATGGAAACCTCGTTTCTGCAACTACCCCCCATGGGCAAGCACATCGGACACCAGCCTGCGCAGATACGCGCCGTGCCAACATACCGCAAGGGACAGCCACTCGTCGGCACTTATTACTTCTACTGGTACGACGTGAACACCGGCGAACACTTCATCGACCACGACGGCACCGACGCACTCACCACCCATCCCGCGAACCCCGTAGGCTACAGCTACCGTTCACCCGACTGGCACCGGCGCGAGATGGCGGATATCCTGCGGGCGGGTATCGACTTCATCCTGCCCGTCTACTGGGGCTGCCCGACAGACCGCCAGCCCGGCAAGATGCTCTACTGGAGCTTCGAAGGGCTGGAAGCGCTGGTTAAGGCGCAGGAAAAGATGGTCTCTGAAAGGCGACGACCGCCCCGCATCGGGCTGTTCTACGACACTTCCACCCTGCAATGGAACGCTGACCGCTACCACGCCGACCTCACCACCCGTGAGGGACGCGAATGGTTCTACGTCTCCATCCGCGATTTCTTCTCGATGGTGCCTCCGAAACTGTGGGCGATGCTGGATCATCGTCCGATCGTCTTCCTCTATGGCGCTGGCTTCGCCAAGGATTACAATCAGCAGGCTATCGATTTCGTGTATGAGCAGTTCGAGAAGGATTTCGGCTGCCGACCCTACATCGTGCGCGAAGTCTCGTGGAGCCGTGTGCAGACCGACAGCGAGTACGGCTGGGGCGGCGCGCTGAACCCGATCATACTGGACGTGGCGGCTATCGGGCCCGGCTACGACCATTCGGCAGTACCCGGCAGAGCGCCGCTGGTGCGCGAGCGCGAAGGCGGTAAGTTCTTCGACCGCAGCTGGGAGACCATCCTGCGAATGAACCCCGCTCGCCGCCCCTCCATCGTGATGATTGAGACCTGGAACGAGTTTCACGAGGGCACCGACATCGCCCCGTCCAGAGAGTACGGCGACCAGTACGTAAGGATGAACGCCCGCTTCGCGCAGATGTTCAAGCGAAGGATGCGCCTGCGCCCGCAGGGAGAGTACCGCTCTGCCCGCGAGGTCTCGGTGGTACTTGAGCGGGAACTTATATCGCGCGGTATCCGTCTGAACGTCCACCCGAACGGTGACGGTCTCATGGAACCTGCCGAGGTGAACGGTGTTGCCGCCTGGCGCACCCTGCCCAACCGTCACCACTCTATGCGCTACGCCTACTTCGACGTCGACGACAGCTTTTACTACGATGACGACTTCCCCGTGCAGGTCGAGGTAGAGCTGTGGGACAGCGAGGGCACCTTCTCCATCGAATACGACTCCGCAGACGCCGCCGGAAGCGTGCGCCACGGCGCCTTCAAGCCCGCGCAGACCTTCACCCTGAACAACAGCAAACAATGGCGCATTTTCCGCACGACCCTCCGGGATGCGCGCTTTGTGAACAGGGCAAACGGGGCAGATTTCCGGCTGGGCACTGCGCAGGAACTGTACATCCGGCGCGTCACGGTGCGGAAGCTGTAGGGCTGGCGGTGGTCGCTCCTGCCGTCTCAGAACGCTCTCCCTACCGCGCCCCGACACGGGGAGAAGTATCCTGCTAGCGAGCGGATGACTGGCTTCGATGACGAAACCCCTCTCCCAACCTCTCCCCGACAAGGGGAGCGGAGAACGCCGTTTAACAAAGGGGTTGAGGTCATCCTCCTTCGTGTCATTGCGAGGAGCGCAGCGACGAAGCAATCCCCTTCGCCCCCCAGTGTCATTGCGAGGAGCGAAGCGACGAAGCAATCTCCTTCGTCTTTCATGTCATTGCGCGGAGCGCAGCGACGAAGCAATCCCATCTGCTTCGCCCCGGTGTCATTGCGAGGAGCGAACCAACGAAGCAATCCCCTTCGCCCCCCGTGTCATTGCGCGGAGCGCAGCGACGAAGAAATCCCACTCGCATCGCCCCGGTGTCATTGCGAGGAGCGAAGCGACGAAGCAATCCCATCTGCTTCGCCCCGGTGTCATTGCGAGGAGCGAAGCGACGAAGCAATCCCACTCGCATCGTCCCGGTGCCATTGCGAGGAGCGAAGCGACGAAGCAATCCCCTTCGCCCCCCGTGTCATTGCGCGGAGCGTAGCGACGAAGCAATCTCCCGCGCCCAGTACCAAC
>CAKZNX010000223.1 GCA_937132045.1 uncultured bacterium | reverse complement strand
GAGGTTCAGCCAGCGGTCTGAGCACGGCTATCCCCTCCCGGCGCCGACCGGGAGGGGAATGCGTTCTACCATCCGCGCGGAGCCAGCAGTTCCTTCTCGTCCAGCTGGCGGATGTCGATGCCTACCATCGGTTCGCCTAAATCTTCCGAGATTTCGGCAAGAACCTTGGGGTCGTTGTGGTATGTCACGGCGTCCACGATGGCTTTGGCGCGGCGTCGGGGGTCGCCTGACTTGAAGATGCCCGACCCGACGAACACCGACTCGGCGCCGAGCTGCATCATCAGCGCTGCATCGGCAGGTGTGGCAATGCCACCTGCCGAGAAGTTGGGCACGGGCAGTTTGCCGGTTCGGTGAACCTCCACCACCAGCTCGTAAGGCGCCTGCAGCTGCTTGGATGCCGACATCAGCTCGTCTTCGCGCACACTCTGCAGCCAGCGCATACCGCTCATCACCGCCCGCATGTGGCGCACGGCCTCCACCACGTTGCCCGTACCCGCCTCGCCTTTGGTACGTATCATCGCGGCGCCCTCGCCGATCCGACGGAGCGCCTCACCGAGGTCCCTGCAGCCACACACAAAGGGAACCCGAAAGGCGTGCTTGTTGATATGGTGCTGTTCGTCGGCAGGAGTGAGTACCTCGCTCTCGTCGATGAAGTCCACGCCCAGCGCTTCCAGAATCTGTGCCTCCACGAAGTGCCCAATACGACACTTCGCCATCACGGGGATGCTGACCGCATTCATAATGGCTTTGATGATTTTGGGGTCGGTCATGCGCGCCACGCCACCCTGCGCACGGATATCAGCAGGCACCCGCTCCAGCGCCATCACCGCTACCGCGCCCGCCTCTTCGGCGATTTCTGCCTGCTCGGGCGAGGTTACGTCCATAATCACGCCACCCTTCAGCATCTCCGCCAGCCCGACTTTGGTGCGCCACGTCGCTTTATCCACTTCGTTCATCTCTGTTCGCCTCTCTGTCAGGGATAACCGTGTACTATTATACCGAAAAGCGGTGTTCTGGGGTACGATGTCGCGGAGTCACAGAGGCGCAGGGCTTTCCCTGCGCCTCTGGCTTGCACACTGTGGTGCTGGTTCTACGCCTTGCGCCGTCGCAGAAGAGGAAGCAATCCGAGAGCAAACAGGCTCATGGTTGCGGGCTCAGGAATGACTGCCAT
>CAKZNX010000222.1 GCA_937132045.1 uncultured bacterium | reverse complement strand
ATTCGAGACGGTGGAATAAGCCAGCACCCGCTTTGCGTTCATCTGGCTGATAGCCAGCATTGCCGCCACCACGAAAGCAAAACCGCCTATCAACGCCACGATGTAGCTGAGGTAGGTATCACGAAACGCGGGAGCAAACCGTACTATCAGGTAGGCACCTGCTTTCACCATCGTGCTGGAGTGCAGAAGCGCGGAAACCGGAGTGGGCGCCACCATCGCACCCAGCAGCCACCCGTGGAAAGGCATCTGCGCTGCTTTGGTGAAGCCTGCAAGGCACAGGAACGCCAGCGGCAACAACACATCGACCGTGCCGACGTGCCCTTCCACAATGGACCGGATGGACAGCGTACCCACCTGCTCATACAGCGCCACCATCGCGACCGCAAGGCTCACCCCACCCATGAGGTTCATCCACAGCGCCCGATACGCACT
The DNA here is from genome assembly GCA_937132045.1 of uncultured bacterium. Taxonomy (GTDB): domain Bacteria; phylum Armatimonadota; class HRBIN16; order HRBIN16; family HRBIN16; genus HRBIN16. The sequence continues at coordinate 6,963 of CAKZNX010000222.1, read as the reverse complement.
ATCCCACGCCTCCTGCGTGCCGTCGTGCGCGATCAGAAGGAAACAGCAAAGGGTGGTGACTTCCCAGAAGAAGAACAGCCAGTAGAGGCTGTTGGTCAGAATCAGTCCGTTCATCGCTCCGAGAAACAGTAGCAACAGAAGGAAGAAACGGGGCTGATGGGAGCGTACCACCTCTAGATGCGCCTCATGCTCCGCCATGTACGGGATGCCGTACACGACCACCACCGACCCGATGATCCCCACAATCAGAAGCATGGTGATGGTGAGCCAGTCGGCTACGAACAGGGGTTCCACCCGCAATTCAGCATGCAGAACCAGTTCCAGGTAAGCCAATACCGCTAACTGCACCAGCACCAGCCCCATGATAGCAGAGTCGCGGCGCTTCCAGCCGAAGTAGAAAAACGTTAGGAGTACCGCAAGGTCGGCGACAGTAACCAGCAGTTGCCACCACCTTGAGCCTGGACTGTACTCCAGCTCGCCGCTGGCGAAAGCCAGCAGAGCCGCCACGATAACGAGCAGGGAGACCAGCAGAATGAGCGTGTTGCGTATGCGGGCATAGGGAAGGAGGTAACAGAGCACACCTGCACAGGCAGGCGCCAGAATGAGAACCCCGGTTAGCCAGCCTGCTATTTCCATTCAACACTCCCAGAACACCTGAGACTATTCATATCCCTACGCATTATATCACACATGGGAACAGTAGCGCCCGGCTGCTTTCCAGCTGCCCGAGAATGGGGGTATACTTACGTGGTGGTTGGGCGCACTGTTTGAAGGACTAAGCGATACTTCCGCCGAAAAAACCAGCAGAGTTTGCTCGGCTCAATAATCCGTTGCATGTGAAGAACAAACGATAGGGATAACAGGCGGTATGGGGGAACTATTCTGGACTGCGCCGTTTTGGTGTGTTGCCGCTTCGCTGATCACGGCACTGCTCTTCGTGCCCCGCAGAAGCACGCACTGGGTATCCGCCCTGCCCACACTCCTGGCGGTTGGCTGGAGCGCCGTCCTCGCGCTGATGGCGTGGAATCAGCACACGGCAAGCCTGCACGTTCAGGCGCAGTGGCTGGTGGTGGGCGATTGGAGCATCAGCGTCGGTGCGCGGCTGGACGGCTTGTCCGCGCTGATGATGGTGATCGTCAGCACGGTGAGCCTCGCGGTGCAGGTCTATTCGGTGGGTTACATGGCGGGCGACTCGGGTTACGCCCGCTATTTTGCCATCATGGCGCTGTTCACTGCCGCCATGCTGGGACTGGTGATCGCCGACAACCTGCTTCTGCTCTACATGAGCTGGGAGCTGGTGGGGCTGTGCTCGTATCTGCTGATCGGTTTCTGGTATCGCAAGCCAGAGGCGGCAAACGCCGCGAAAAAGGCGTTCGTGGTCACCCGGTTTGGCGACGTGGGCTTCCTGCTGGGATTGATCCTCCTCTCCTATGCGGCGGGCACGTTCCAGATCGATCAGATTGAGGCAAAGGTCGCTACCGGTACGCTGGACCTGCCTGTTGGTTCGCTGCCGGCGTTCGTGACGGTGGTATCGCTGCTGATTTTCTGTGGTGCAGTGGGCAAGAGCGCGCAGTTTCCTCTGCATATCTGGCTCCCCGACGCCATGGAGGGTCCCACTCCGGTTTCCGCGCTGATCCATGCAGCGACAATGGTGGCAGCAGGCGTCTTTCTGGTGGCGCGGATGTTCTTCCTCTTTGCCATTGCCCCCACCGCCATGCAGGTGGTGACTGTCGTCGGCGGGTTCACAGCCTTCATGGCGGCGACCATTGCGCTGGTGCAGTACGACATCAAGCGCGTGCTCGCCTACTCCACCATCAGCCAGCTTGGCTACATGATGATGGCGCTCGGGCTTGGCGACCGCGTGGCGGCGATGTTCCACCTCGGCACACACGCCTACTTCAAGTCACTGCTCTTCCTGACGGCGGGAAGCGTGATACACGCAACGCACACCCAGGATGTCCGGGAGATGGGCGGGCTGTTTGGGAAGATGCGCGTCACTGCCTTCACGGCGCTGGTGGGTGCGCTGGCGCTGGCGGGTATCTTTCCGCTGAGCGGTTTCTGGAGCAAGGACGAAATACTGCTTGCAGCATGGAGAGGCGGAAACGCCTTTGCTCTCACTGCGGGCGTGCTCACCGCTCTGCTCACCGCTTTCTACATGACCCGTCTGTGGGTGCTGACATTTCTCGGTGCGCCGCGCAGTGGGCACGCCGAGCACGCCCACGAATCCCCTCCGGTGATGAGTGTTCCGCTCCTTCTGCTTGCGGTCGCTGCGGCAGTGGGCGGGTTGGGCGCTACGGCGGTTCGTCATGCGCTGGAGGGTGCAGGAGAACATGCCAGCCTTTCGCTTCCCCTTGCTGTGGGGGCGACGGTTGTGGCAGTGCTGGGGATCGCGCTGGCGTATAGGCTCTATCGTTTGGGTGGCGACGAGCCGCTGGCACGCCTCGTGCCGAAACCGCTATTTGCTCTTTTGGAGCGCAAATGGTATGTGGACGACTTTTTTACGGGTGTGGTGGCGCGTCTCGCGCTGCTGTTCGCCGGCGCTATCGCATGGGTAGACCGCACCGTGGTGGACGGCATTGTGAACGCCACCGCCTGGTTTACGGGTGCAACGGGTGCTCGCCTTCGCTGGTTGACCAACGGCCAGGCGCAGTTCTATGTGCTGGTGCTGGTACTCAGCATTCTGGCAACAGTGGCGGCGGTGCTCAGCCGCTTCCAGTAAGGGGTATGGTGTGACCATGGAGTGGATGGAAAGACATACGCTGTCGCTGATTATCCTGGTGCCCTTCATCACCTGTCTGCTCATCCTGCTGGTGCCGCCGGAGCGCAAGACGGTGATGAGGGTGATGGCGGCGGTCGCTTCAGGAATCACTCTTCTGCTCTCGCTGTGGCTGTGTCTGCGGTTCGACTTTGCCAAAGGTGGCATCCAGTTTGAAGAACGGCTGGAATGGGTGCCGCTGGCTGGAGTGAGCTATCACCTCGGAGTAGATGGCGTCAGCATCACCCTCGTGCTGTTGACCGCCTTCATCATTTTCACTGGCGTGTTCGCCTCCTGGACGATTGAGTATCGCACCAAGGACTTTCTATCGCTCCTGCTCTTTCTGGTGACCGGCGTGTTCGGTGTATTCGCCTCACTCGACCTGTTCTTCTTCTTCCTGTTCTACGAGATTTCGGTGCTCCCCATGTATCTGCTCATCGGCATCTGGGGTACGGGACGGAAAGAGTATGCTGCGATGAAGCTCACGCTCTACCTTCTGCTGGGTAGTGCCTTTATTCTCGTGGGCATGATGGCGACGTACTTCCTCAGCCCGACGCAGACCTTCGACATACCCGACCTGCTGAAGTCGGCGAAGTTCACAACCGATCAGCAGCGTATCCTCTTCCTGATGTTCTACGTCGGTTTCGGCATTCTGGCAGGTATCTTTCCTCTGCACACGTGGTCGCCGGATGGGCACGCCAGCGCGCCCACCGCGGTGAGTATGCTCCATGCGGGTGTGTTGATGAAACTGGGGGCGTTTGGTGTACTGCGCGTGGGCATGAGCCTGATGCCGGAAGGGGCGTTGTACTGGGCGCCGTTGATGGGCACCATCGCCGTTATCAATATCGTCTATGGGGCGTTCAGTGCCATGGGGCAGACCGACCTGAAGTACGTCATTGCCTACTCCAGTGTGAGCCACATGGGGGTGGTCATGCTGGGTCTGGCGGGGATGAACCACGCCAGCCTGACCGGTTCCACCATGCAGATGTTCGCACACGGCATCATGACGGGTCTCTTCTTCGCGCTGGTCGGACTGGTGTACGAGAAGTCACACACCCGTGACATTCGCAAAATGGGCGGGTTCGTTGAGAAGATGCCCGGTATCGCGGTAGCGTTCGTGGTGGGCGGGCTTTCCTCGTTCGGGCTGCCGGGCACCGCAGGCTTCGTGGCGGAGTTTCTCACCTTCTGGGGCGTCTGGCAAACCTACCCATGGATGACCTATATCGGGGTGGCGGGCATAGTCATTACCGCCACCTACGTGCTGCGCGTGGTGCAGAAGGTGTTTCTGGGTCCGCGCCCCGACGGCTACGATGACCTGCCCGATGCGCGCACTACCGAATGGGTGGCGCTGGTCATCCTGGGAGCCATCATCATCCTGACAGGCGTACTGCCTCGCCTGCTCACCGATTTCCTGAACGTGGGTGTGCACGACTATCTGAAACTGCTGAGGATGGTGTGAGGGCTATGAACTGGACGGAAGTCCTCCAGCTTACCCTGCCCCACCTGTGGTTGCTGGTGGGCACTTTGTTGATGTTGCTGGCGGAAGGTATTGCACCGCGCCGATGGAATGCGGGCGGCTGGACAGCAGTGGGGGTGTTTGTCATCGGCATATTGCTGGCCAACTACTCTGCTGTTGATGGGGAGCTGTGGGGCGGATTGTACGTGTGGGACGGCTATGCCCGGATGCTCACAGCGCTGATTATGATGATAGGCGCACTGGTGGTGTTGTCCTCGGTGTGCTGCGAAGAGTGGCAAAGGACCGGCGATCGCGGGAGCTACTATGCCCTGCTACTTCTCAGTGCGACGGGCTTTGCGCTCATCTCGTCGGCGGGAAGCCTTCTCACCCTGTACATCACTCTCGAAATTGGTACCGTGAGCCTCTTCGCGCTTGCCGGGCACCGCAAGACCGACCCGCGCAGCGGCGAATCTGCGCTGAAACTGATTGTCATCAGTGCCAGCTCATCAGCGATACTGCTATACGGCATCAGCCTGGTGTACGGCGCATACGGCACCACCGTCTATACCCAGTTGCCTCAGAGTCTGTTGCTGGGGACGGGCGGCAGCCAGCTGGGGATGCTGGGACTGCTAGGGATGGTGCTGGTCATTGGCGGATTGGCGTTCAAAATCACCGCGGCGCCGTTCCACCTGTGGGTGGCGGATGTGTATCAGGGCGCGCCTACCCCCATCAGCGCCTTTCTTTCCACCGCATCGAAGACGGCTGGCTTCGCTGCGCTTCTGCGCCTGCTGCTGGTCGGTATGTATGGAGCGCAGGACGTTTGGGTGATGGTGCTGGTCGCCCTGTCAGCGCTCAGCATGGTGCTGGGCAACCTCGTGGCGCTCGCGCAGAGCAGTCTCAAGCGTCTGCTCGCCTACTCCAGCGTGGCGCAGGCAGGTTATCTGCTGGTAGCGGTGGTGTCGGGTCTTGAGCTGGGACTGGGCGCGACCCTGTTCTACCTCCTGCTGTATGCGTTCGCCAATGCGGGAGCCTTCTTCGTGGCGCAGGCGTTGCTGGGCAATGTAGGCTCTGAGGAGATCGACGCTCTGCGGGGACTGCGCTATCGCGCGCCGGCGCTCGCCTTCGCCATGCTGGTATTCCTGCTGTCGCTGGGTGGTATTCCGCCGCTGGCTGGCTTCTGGGGCAAGCTGTACCTGTTCTGGGCGGGCGCCTCGGAGGGGCACTACGCGCTCGTGCTCGTCGGCGCCATTACCAGCGTGGTTGCCCTGTACTATTACCTGATGGTGGCGAAACGCATGTTCATCGACGCCGCGGAGGTGGAAACGCCCTTCCGCTTCCGCCGCTCGCTAAGCGTAGCCATTGCGCTGTGCGTGGTCGCGACCGCCATTATCGGTCTGTACCCGCGTCCGTGGCTGGAGTGGAGCTACGCCTCTTCGTTCCTGACGCTTCCTTCGGAGTTGCCTCGTTCGGCGGAATACCCTTCATCCATCTCGCGCCCGTAGCGGGATTCTCCATTTTGCTTCGCAAAGTAATCTGCTGGACACCTGCCCTGCGGGCGTGAGGTCGCGCAATGCCGCAGCATAAGGAGGGAGAATCGATGCAAGCGCGTCGCCTTACCGACGACGAGAGGCGCCAGTACGAGGAACGGGGCTATCTCATCTATGGCAAGATTCTTGCTGATGACGAGTTACACGAATTGCGCAGTTATGTGGACAACCTGATTGCCAGCCTTCCACCCGGCAAACGCCCCGAGGCACTGGACCACCCGCACTTCGACGACCCCTATCTCATGAAGTGGTGCCAGCATCCGCGCGTTTTGGACGTGCTAGAGCAGATTATCGGGCGCGACATCGTGCTGTTTTCCAGCCACTTCATCGCCAAGCCCGGCGGCGATGGACTGCCCGTGCCGTGGCATCAGGACGCAACGTACTGGCCACTGTCTCCCATGAAGGTGGTGACCGTGTGGCTGGCAGTGGACGACTCGGATGTGGAAAACGGCTGTATGAAAGTCATCCCGGGCAGTCACCGTTGGGGTGCGGTGGAACATCATCAGGTGGACGACCCCTCGCGCTACGTACTGAACCTCGAGACGGAGGTGGACGAGTCGCAGGCGGTGGACATCGTGCTAAGGGCTGGCGAAATGTCGCTTCACGATGCGTGGGTTCTGCACGGCTCACATGCAAACCACTCCCCTCGGCGTCGGTGCGGCTACACCATGCGCTACATGCCGACGGAAGTGAAGCTGGACCGCGAAAAGTGGCCCGACTGGAAGCTCTGGCTGGTGCGAGGCGAAGACAAACAGGGTAATAACCGCTACGAAAACGCCCCGTGACGGCATTCTCAGGAGTGCATTGCCTGCGAAACGCCCCGCCCGGCGGGGCGTCGTCTTCCTGCAGTACTGAAGAACGCCCTTCCCGCGGTGAAGGTCTGCGAAGACACGTTGCCCGCTACGAATTGACGACCAGAAACGTTGTAAAGAGCCCTTTCACACCCCTCTCCCTGCCTCTCCCCGAAGCGGGGAGAGGTTGCGAACTCCCCCTTCCCGCGTCGGGAAGGGGCTGGGGGGATAGGTTCAATCCTATTCAAACACGCTTCGAAACAGGTTGACAGTTTTTTCTCGATGATACAATGAAATAAATCTATCAGGATGAGGAAATTACCATGCGCACAATCTGGTTCATTGCCCTGACGCTGGCGCTGATGCTGGGGGGCACGACGCTCTGCCCCGCGCGGTCCCTCGCGCCCAAACGGC